>NZ_JANSIZ010000061.1:0-15918 GCF_047462315.1 Synechococcus sp. H60.2
TCCAAAGAATGGGTTGGCATTCCCTTCTCTCCTTCCTCTTAAAACCTGTACCCTATTTTAAATTAACAGGCTGTATCGTTGAAATACTTCACCATGAAGCAACTCCCCGTCCTCCCGCCGAGTGCCTACACCCCTGCCGACCTCGCCTTCATCGTGCCGCGGGTGTTGGAATTGACCTACACCGCCTGGGACATGAAGCCCTTCGCGGACGATGTCTGGAACGAAGCCATCCGCCTTGGCGAGACGGAGTGCTTTGAGGCGCTGCGAGCGGTGGTTGGCCCTCACCCCCCAACCCCCTCTCCCAAAGCTTGGGGAGAGCGGGATCAAGGGGGAGAGGGTATCCCCTGCCCACCTTTCCGCTGGGATGAAGACCGCCGCGCTGTGCTCCGCGCCGAGCTGGACGCCTACTACGCCCGGCTCTACGGCCTCACCCGCAAGCAACTGCGCTACATTCTCGACCCTGCCGACCTGACCGAGCGTGAGCTAGAAAACATCCTCGATCCCTGGGAAGAGGTGGAAGATCCTCTCGATCCGGCGGGGTATGCCAGACGTGTGGCTGCCAGCACCTTCCCCGGCGAGACCTTCCGCGTGCTCAAGGAAAAAGAAATGCGGCAATTTGGCGAATACCGCACCCGCCGCTTGGTGCTGGAGGCATGGGAGCGGCTGGCGCACCGCTAAATCTAGGCATAGGATCCGCATAAGACTGCGTTCTTATACACAAGCGGATCCCCATACGCACCAACATGGCTCTGGACGATGAACTCATCGAGTGGGCCCGCCAGGTAACCGGCTTCAAGACCAAGCGCAAGGTGATTCACAAAGCGCTGCGCACCCTAGCTCAACTCCACAAGCAGGCTGGGATCCGCAACTTACGCGGCAAGCAAGTTGAAATGGGAGGGAGATTTGCACGAGCAACACTTGTGTGCCAATGACTATCTCTAGATTGCGCTCTGGATCAAACTCTCATCTTGGTGGCGACTTGACTCCAGCAGAAGTCTCTCCCCCAGAGGGACTGGAGGTGAGGAAAATACTTGCTGCACTTCCAGACTGGGTTTAGGTTGGCTAGGAGGGCCCTGTGGAGTAGCTTTGATGTCCACGATCTTTGATCTCCACGCCGCTGTCCTGGCCGACTATCGCGATTTTGTCCGCTCGTTTTTTCTGGTTGCCGACCCACGGGCGCAAGCCTTTGTAGACCAAGCGCTAGAAGAAGGGATCCACCTCTGGCCAGAGCCGCTTGTCCAGCTCAGCCCCTCTTACAAGGACGGCTCAACCGTTGACGAGTTGGCTGCAGCCGGACGGATTGCCCAAGAAACAGCCCACATCTTCCGCTTTGAGGATGGCAGGCCCTTTCACCTCTACCGCCACCAGGAGGAGGCCATCACCAAGGCCCTAGCCGGAGAAAGTTTCGTGGTAACCAGTGGCACCGGCTCCGGCAAGAGCCTCTGCTACTTCCTGCCCATCCTCGACAACTGGATCCGCCAGAAGGGATCCGAGCACCAGGTGACGGCCCTGGTGGTCTATCCCATGAATGCCCTGGTGAACTCCCAATACCAGTCTTTGCAAGACCTGCGCGAACGCTACGAGCGCCGCTATGGTCGCCCTTTCCCCCTGCGCTTTGCCAAATACACCGGGGAAACTGCCGAAAGCGATCGGGAAGAGCTGCGGCGGAAGCCGCCCCAGATTCTGCTTACCAACTACATGATGGCGGAGCTGCTGTTGGTTCGCCCTGAGGATCAGCGCTTCTTAAGTCCTGGTGGACTGCGCTTTTTGGTCTTTGACGAGCTACACACCTACCGCGGTCGACAGGGGGCGGATGTGGCCATGCTGGTGCGGCGCCTCAAGGAGCGCTGCGCCGCCCCAAACCTTGTCCACATCGGCACCAGCGCCACCATGATCTCCCGGCCAGAAGCCACCGCCCAGGAGCGCCGCCAGATTGTGGCCGACTTTGCCAGCCGCTTCTTTGGCTATCCCTTCAGAGCGGAGCACGTTATCGAGGAAACCTTGGATCCCTTTAGTGAGGGTGACTCTCCTAGTGCAGCGGAGCTAAAAAGCGCCCTCGACTCTCCCCCTCCCGCCGACCTGGCCACCCTGCGCCGCCACCCCCTGACGCGCTGGCTGGAGTACGAACTGGGCCTGGAGCCCACGCCCGATGGCGGCTTCAGGCGCCGTCTGCCCAGGGAGCTTTCTGAGGTCGCCGCCCAACTGGCCAAGCAGGTTGACAGGGATCCCCAGTTCTGCGCTGAGTCTCTGCGCCAGTTCCTCGCCCACGCCAGCAACCTCAAAGACGGCAACAGGGGGGTGGCCTTCAAGTTGCACCAATTTATCTCCCAGGGCCGCACCCTCTACGCCACTCTGGAGAGCCGGGAAAAGCGGCAATTTTCCCTGGAGGGGCAGATGCAGGCCGGTGAGGGCAAGCTCTTTTTCCCTGTCAAGTTCTGCCGCCAGTGCGGGCAGGACTACTACCATGTCCTCAAGTCCGGGGATCGCTTTGTGCCCTATCCCCTCGGGGAAGAGGTGGAGGAAAGCGAAGAGCAGCAAGCTGGCTACCTGAGTCTGGATCCCCTGGAGGGGGAGTGGTCGCAGGAACAGATCCCGGAAGATTGGTACACCCCTGAAGGCCGGCTCAAGCCCCATTGGAGAAGGCGCGTCCCCCAAGCGGTCTGGGTCCGCCCGGACGGCTCCTTTTCCGAGGTGCCCCAGGCAGGAGCCCAGAAGCTGTGGTGGCAGCCCCAGCCCTTTTCTCTCTGCCTAGCTTGCGGCGAGTACTACAGTGGACGGGAGCGGGAGTTTGCCAAGCTGGCTTCCCTTTCTAGCGAAGGCCGCTCCAGCGCCACCACCATTCTGGCCACTTCTCTGCTGCGCCATGCTGCTCAAACGGGGGCAGCCCAGGACAAGCTGCTTACCTTTACCGACAACCGCCAGGATGCCTCCCTGCAGGCCGGCCACTTCAACGACTTTGTCCACGTGGCCCTCTTGCGGGCCTCGCTCTACGCTGCCCTTCTTAAAAAGCAAGAGCTGGGCTTTGCAGAAGTGGCCCCAGAGGTGGTGCAGGCTGCCGGCCTCACCCTTGCCGCCATTGCCCAAAACCCCTTGCTGGATCCCCAGTCGCCGGCTGCCCAAGAGGTCTGGCGGACTTTTACGGAGCTAACCGAATACCGCCTCTACGAGGATCTGCGGCGCGGCTGGCGGGTTACCCACCCCAACCTGGAACAGGTGGGCTTGTTGAAAATTGAATACCGCGGCCTCAAGGAGCTTTGCCAGAGCTCGGCCCTGGCCCCCCTCAATCCCTGGTTTGTCCAGGCCAGCGTCGAGGAGCGGGAACGCCTGCTGCGGGCTCTGCTGGATCAGTTTCGGCGCAAACTGGCCATCGATGTGCCTGTGCTCAGAACCGAGTTCCAGAGAAACTTGCGCCGACGCGCCGAGCAACACCTCAACGAGTTTTGGGGCCTAGAAGAGTACGACGAGCTGCGGACGGCTACCTGCTTTGTCCGCCAAAGCCGCAACGGACAAGACGGGACAACTTTCAGCCTAGGCCCCCGCAGCGCCATCGGACGCTTTCTTGCCAAGCGCCTTGAGCTAACCCGGGAAACCTACGACCAGCTTTTGGGATCCCTGCTTTCTCTTCTAGTCAGCTACGACCTGCTGCGGCGGGAGAATGGCCAGGAAGCCTACCAGCTCAACGCTGGCTGTCTGCGCTGGTGCCTGGGCGATGGCTCGCCGCCGCCTGCGGATCCCTTGTACTCCCGCCGCGCTCAGCAGGAGGGCTACGCTTCCGCCCCTCGCCCCGTCAATCTCTTCTTCCAGCGCCTGTATCGGAGCGGGGCAGCAGGGCTGGGATCCCTGGAGGCCAGAGAGCACACGGCCCAGGTGGTTCGAGCGGGAGAGCGGGAGTGGCGAGAAAAGCGCTTTCGCGGGGAAGACCAAGCTCGCCGCCTTCCCTACTTGGTCTGCTCGCCAACCCTGGAGCTGGGGGTCGATATTGCCGATTTGGATCTGGTGCATCTGCGCAACGTGCCGCCCACTCCGGCCAACTACGCCCAGCGCAGCGGTCGGGCAGGTCGCCAGGGGCAGGCGGGGCTCATCCTCAGCTACTGCGGCGCCTTCAACAGCCACGACCAGTACTACTTCCGCCGCCGCGCCGAGATGGTGGCCGGTCGTGTCCGCCCTCCCCGCCTGGACTTAACCAACGAGGCGCTACTGCGGGCTCACATCCACGCCGTTTGGCTGGCCCAGGTACGCCTGCCCCTGGGTAACTCTATGGAAAGAGTTCTCGATTTGGATCGCGAGGGGCTGCCCCTGCGGGAAGAGGTGGCTGCCCAAATCCAGCTAGGGGAAGCGGCCCGGCAAGAGGTGATGGAGCGGGTGGAGGCGCTCTTGGCCGCCGATCGAGAAGTTCTGGATCAGAGCGGCTGGTTTAGCCGTCGCTGGCTCCAGCAGGTCATCGAAGAGGCGCCCCAGGCTTTTGACCGAGCTTTCGACCGCTGGCGAGAACTCTATCGGGCTGCCACCCAGCAGTTGGAAGCCGCTAACCGCCAGCTCCAGACGACTCGCGAAAAGAAAGACCAGCAGGAAGCCGAGCGCCGCCAGCGGGAAGCCCTGCGCCAGCGGAATCTGCTGCTCCAAATCGACACCCAGCGGGAGGAAAGCGACTTCTACCCCTACCGCTACTTGGCCAGCGAAGGCTTCCTGCCCGGCTACAACTTTCCGGCCTTGCCCGTGCGGGCCTGGGTGCCCCGCGGCGGCGAGGGGGAGTTCATCGCCCGGCCCCGCTTTTTGGCCATCCGCGAGTTTGCTCCCCACAACTTCCTCTACCACGAAGGCTGCCAGTGGGAAGCGGTGGCGTTCCAGGCGCCGCCCGGCGGTCTGGAGGAGCGCAAAAGTAGCCACAAGCTCTGTTTTAGCTGTGGGGCCTTTGCCGATCCCTCCCTCGATCGCTGTCCAGTCTGCGGCACCCCGTTCGATGGGCAAAATAGCCTCTTGACCCAGCTTCTGGAAATGCCCAATGTGCGCATGCGGCGGCGGGATCGCATCACGGCTGACGAAGAGGAGCGGCGGCGACAGGGCTACGAGCTGCAGACCTTCTTCCAGTTTGCTCCCGAAAGCTCTGGCTATCGCGTCCAAGAAGCTGATGTGCTGAGCGGACAAACCCCCCTGCTGCAGTTGCGCTATGCCCCGGCAGCTACCCTGCTGCGCATCAACCACGGCTGGCGGGGAAGTGGAGAGCGGGGTTTCTCGGTCAACTTTGAAAATGGGGAAGTCCCCTCGCGAGCTCAGCTTGAGCGGAGCAGGGCGGGCTTATCCAACCGAGCCTCCTTGCAGTCCATCCGCCTGGCGGTGCGCAGTACCCAAAACCTGCTGCTGGTGTGCCTGGCGCAGCCCGGCTTAGGGGATCCCCAACCTTTAGAAACCAGCCTGCGCTACGCCCTCAAGCGGGGGATCGAAGAGGCCTTTGAGCTAGAAGAGACGGAGCTGGCCGCCGAGTCCATTGGCCAGGGATCCCATCGGGCCCTGCTGTTTTACGAGACGGCAGAAGGGGGAGCCGGCGTCCTGCAGCGGTTGGTGGAGGAGCCAGAGGCCATGGCGGAGGTGGCGCGAGCAGCCCTGGAGATCTGCCACTTCCAGCTCTCAGAAGCCGGGATCCAAGACCTGCGGCCTGAGTGCCGCGCCGCCTGCTACGAGTGCCTGCTCAGCTACGCCAACCAACGGGAGGCACTGGAGCTCGACCGATACAAGATTCGGGATCTTCTGGGCAAGCTGGCCCACAGCCGCACCGAGCTACGTCCCCTGGGCCGCTCCCGCCAAGAGCAGCTGGAGTGGCTGCGCCAGCTCATCGACCCTCGCTCGCACCTGGAGCGCCGCTTTCTGGAGTTGCTGGCCGAAGAAGGCTACCGCCTTCCCGACGACGCCCAGAAGGCCATCCCTGATCCCCGCTGCGTGGTCGACTTCTTCTACGAGCCCAACGTCTGTGTTTTCTGCGATGGCGCAGTGCATGACGAGCCCGACCAGGCTGCCCAGGATCGCCAAGTGCGCTCCCAGCTTTTGGGACAAGGCTACCGGGTAATTGCCCTGCGCTACGACCAAGACCTGCAGGAGCAACTGGCCCGCTACCCAGAGGTGTTTGGCAAAGGCAACTAATCCTGCTGGTGGGAAAACAGGTAGGCACCCACCAGGGCCAGAAGGGTTGCCAACCCCGCCAGCACCGCCACTGTGTACCAGGGGAACTGGGCAGGGGGCTGGTAGGCGGCTGCCCGCATGCCGATGCTGGCGTAGGAAAGGGGCAGGCAATAGACCAGCACCTGTAGGTAGCCTGGCAACTGGCTGGGATCAAAAAAAGTGGCCCCCAGAAAGGACATGGGCGTAATCAAAAAGTTGGTGAGCACGCCCACACTCTCCAAGCTGGGCACCTTTAAGCCGGCGATTACCCCGATGCCGGCAAAGACGGCGCAATCCAAAAGCAGCACCAACAGCGCCAGGGGATGAAGAAGGCCCCAGGCTCCTGTCCCCAGCACCCCCACCGCCAACACTCCCAAGGCCGTGAGCAGGCCGCGAGCAATGCCCGCCAACACCTTGCCCAAATGCAGCGCCAGCGGATGCACCGGCAAGAGCAGCAGCTCTTCAAAGCTCTTGGTAAACAGCCGCGATCCACAAATGGAGAAAGTAGTGCCGGCAAAGCTAATCGTCATAGCCGAAAGAGCCACCATCCCCGGCAAAATAAAACGTAAATAGGAACCTGCCGCCGTCGATCCAGCCACGTCAGCCAGGGCCTCGGCCCGCAGGGATCCGCCCAGCCCCACCCCAAAAGCAACGATGTAGATGAGGGGGGCCACCAGCCCCGAAGCCACCACCTGCCAGACCCGCCCGCGCAGATCCAGCCAGTCGCGCCAGAAGATGGTTAAACTGTCTTCCCAGATTTGCCGATAGGGTAGGGTCAGGGCACGGCTCACCATAGGTTTTCCTCGCTCTTTACGGGTTTGGGGCTTGCCCACTGGGATCCGCAGTGGGAAACGGCTTGCTGTCACTACTAATAGCCGTAGTAGTTGGAGCGCCACCAGGCCACCGGCAGCGCCAGCGCCTTGCTCAGGGTGGACACATAGGCCCGAGTGCGAAACACCTGGTAGTGGTTGCGCTCGATGGCGTTGAGGATCTGCCGGTAGAGCATCAAAGAAGCGGCCACCGGCCAGCGGGAGTCCGGCTGCAGGGTAGGGATCCCTCGTTCCGCTTGGGCATAGAGCTCTCGAGCTCGCCGGATCTCGTAGTCCATCAGGGCCATCCAGCGCTCGTCGATGACATAGTTAAACAAATCCCGCTCTGAGTAGTTGAAGCGGCGCAAGTCCTCCAGAGGCAAATAGATCCGCCCGCGGCGGGCATCTTCCCCCACATCGCGCAAGATGTTGGTCAGTTGCATGGCAATCCCCAGGGCCACCGCCTCCTCGCGGCCATCCCGACCCGGCACAAACCCCATGATCTCCGAGCACATCAGCCCCACCACCCCGGCCACCCGGTAGCAGTAAACCCGCAGGTCTTCCCAGGTGGCGTAGCGCCGGGTGTCCAGATCCATGCTTTGCCCCCGTAACATCTCGCGGAAGGGCTCAATCGAGAGGCGGTAGGTGTGGATGGTGTGGATCAAGGCCAGGTCGGTGGGGGCTTGCGGCTCCCCCCCCTGGAACAAGGACTCCAGATGGGATCCCCACTGCTCCAGCTTGCTGCGGGTGACTTCCACCGCCGTCTGGCTGGCCTCCAGCCCATCCAGCAACTCATCGGTCTGCCGCAGCCAAGCATAGATGGCCCAGATGGCCCGCCGCTTGGGTCGAGGCAAGAGCAGGGATCCCAGATAAAACGTCTTGGCGTGCTTGGCCGTGATCTGGCGGCAGAGGGCAAAAGATTGCTCCAGCGGACTCATCGGGCTCATCTCCAGGGGCGCAGGGCCAGATGGGGACAGCGAGGGCACATCTCAACACTACGGGAAAGCGGACAGGCTGGATAGCCCCGACAGTCAGGTTGCTCCAAATGAGGCGATCAAACCCCTGCGGTTGCCAACCTTGAGAGCGCAGCCGCCGGGGAGGGGATCCCTTTGCTGATGGCCTCGGCTGCCCGCTTGCCGGAGAGGATGGCCCCCTCCATGCTGCCCAGGAAGGGTTGCAGGGTGTAGCTGCCCGCCAAGAAAAAGTTGGGGATGGGGGTGACCTGAGTGGGACGGTATTGCTGCCGGCCCGGTGTGGCCTTATAGACCGAGCGCGGCGTTTTCACCACCACCCATTTGCGCACCCGCGCCGGGTTGGGGCCGGTGAGGTGCTGGGGAAAGAGTTTTTGGAGCTCCTCCAGCGTGGCGGCGAAGATCTCCTCATCGCTGCGGTCGATCCACTCGGCAGCCGGGGCCAGCACCAGCTCCAGCATCGAGCGCTGTGGATCCGCATAGCCGCGGCAGGTATTGCTCATGTCGGCATACACGCTCAAGAGCGGCGAGCGGGAAAACAGGGAGTGGTCAATGTGAGTAATCTTGCGGTCAAACCAAATCTGCAGGCTGATCACCGGCACCCCCTCCAGCTCGCGCAGTTGCTGAAAATAGGGCAGTTCCCACCACCGAGCCGGCAGCAGCTCCTTGAGCGCATCCACCGAAAGGGCTGAGACGTAGGCGTCGGCGGTGACCTGAAGCGGCCCGGCAGGGGTGAGAAAGCGAAAGCCCGCTACACTGCCGTCGGGGTTGAGGTCGATGGCCTGCAGCGCCGCATTCAAATGCACCTGGCCGCCGCGGGCTACGATGGAGTCCACCATCGGCTGGCAAAGCCGCTCCGGCGGGGCGCCATCCAGGTAGGCGATCTTCGAGCCGTCCTTTTGGCGCAAAAAGCGGTTCAGGGCCGTCAGGGGCACCATGGCCGAGATCTCGTCTGGGTTGATGAAGGCCAACGCCTTGGAGACGGCGATAAAAATATCCGTGTTGACCCGCTCGTCAATGCCCTGCCGGCGCAGCCATTCTAAGAGGCTGTAGCGATCCATCTGCTCCACGTAGCGCTGGCCCCGCACCATGGCCGGCACTAGGCCCAGGGCAAATTTCACCTTTTCGCTCCAGGTGAGCATGTCGTTGTTGCGCAGGATGCCGACAATGGCGTTGAAGGGAGCAGGAATGTCCGGCAGGTCAAAGCGGGAGTAGGTGCCCGGCTTGTCCGGCTGGTTGAAGATCAAACTGTGTTCCTTCCACTGCAGGCGATCGGAGATGCCCAGCTCCCGGAACAGTTGCAAGGTGTTGGGGTAGGCGCCGAAAAAGTTGTGCAAACCCGTCTCAATCCAGTCACCATCGGCATCCTTCCAGGCGGCCACCAGCCCCCCCAGCACATCCCGCCGCTCAAACAGCAGCGGCTGATGCCCGGCATCACATAGATACTTGGCACAGGCCAGCCCCGCCAGCCCTCCTCCAGCAATGGCTACACGCATGATGATGACAATGAGCAACATTATTTATTCTATTTGCAAACCGTTACAATCGCTCCAGCCACTGGCGGTGGGGAGAAAACCCGGAGAGCACTTGTTTCCCGCCGGGATCCGATCCCTGGTAGGATACGGGAGAAAAAAGCGATTCTCTTGGTTCCAGGGGGAGGGACGACGATGGCCAAACAAACACTGGGATCCCTGCTGTCATCCGGCTTTGATCTGACTGGCAAGCGTGTGCTGGTGCGCGCCGATTTCAACGTCCCTCTGGATCCCCAGGGCAACATTACCGACGACACCCGCATCCGCGCCTCGCTGCCCACCATCCGAGCTCTGGCCCAGGCGGGGGCCAAGGTTATCCTCACCAGCCACCTGGGCCGCCCCATCAAAAAAGACAAAGAGACTGGCGCCCTCCAGATCACCCGCGAGGGCAATAGCCTCGCCCCTGTGGCTGTCCGCCTTTCCCAGCTCTTGGGCCAGCCGGTGGCCTTTGCCCCCGACTGCATTGGCCCTGAGGCGGAAGCCGTGGTCAGCCGCCTGGAAAACGGACAGGTGGCCCTCTTGGAAAACGTTCGCTTTTACCCGGAAGAGGAAGCCAACGACCCGGAATTTGCCCGCAAGCTGGCCTCGCTGGCCGACTTGTTTGTCAACGATGCCTTTGGCAGCGCCCACCGCGCCCACGCCTCCACCGCCGGCGTCACCGCCTACCTCCAGCCTGCCGTGGCCGGCTACCTGGTGGAAAAGGAGCTGCAGTTTCTCTCCGGCGCCATCGAGAACCCCCAGCGACCTCTGGCGGCCATCATCGGCGGCTCCAAAGTCTCTACTAAGATTGGCGTCATTGAGCGGCTGCTGGAAAAAGTGGACAAGCTCCTGCTGGGCGGCGGCATGATCTTCACCTTCTACCAAGCCCAAGGGATCCCAACCGGCAAGTCTTTGGTGGAAACCGACAAGCTGGAGCTGGCCCGCTCCCTGATGGAGAAGGCCAAAGCGCGGGGCGTGGAGCTACTGCTACCCGTGGATGTGGTGGTGGCCGATAAGTTTGACAAAGACGCCAACGCCCAGACGGTTTCCATCCACCAGATCCCCGATGATTGGATGGGCTTGGACATCGGCCCCGAATCGGTCAAAGCCTTCCAGGCTGCCCTGCAGGGGTGCCAAACCGTAGTCTGGAACGGGCCGATGGGTGTGTTTGAGTTCGACCGCTTTGCTGTGGGTACAGAAGCCATTGCCCGCACCCTGGCCGACCTCACCCAGGCCGGGGCCATCACCATCATTGGCGGCGGCGACTCGGTGGCGGCTGTGGAAAAAGTTGGCCTAGCGGACAAGATGACCCACATCTCCACAGGTGGCGGCGCCAGCCTGGAGCTGCTGGAGGGCAAAGAGCTGCCTGGTATTGCCGCCCTCAGCGAAGCGTAGTGTAGGTTCCTGCTTGGCTCATCCAACCCAAAAGCAGCAAAAAAGTAGGGGCTGAGTTCAGCCCCTCTTTTGCTCTACTCGGCTCAGATGGCCGCAGCAATGGCGAGATCGGATCCGGCTTAGTGCATCACCACTTTAACGTTGGCGTTGTTCAAGCCAGGACGCTTCACCTCGGCCAAGGTCTTGTTGACGGCGTACTTCTGGTTGATGGAGTTGATCAACTCGGTTTGGTTATGCTTCTTGGCCACGCCCCACAGATCGGCGATCAGGTCGTAGGAACCGTCGGGGTTCTTGGACCAGCCCAGATCGTAGTCGCCCTCCAACTGGGCCACAATGTCGGCACGAACACGCTGACCGTTGTAGCCACGCACATCGGCGTTCAGCTTAACGGTGTAGCCGAGGTCGCGCAGGGAGTTAACCAGGATCTGGCCATCGGTGATCTTGGTGCGCAAGGTGCTAAAATGAGACATGGTGTTTCTCTCCTTTGTGTAGGGGTTGGAACATCAACAGAAACAATGGGCAACCTCTAGCAGGGAAGGGTTAGGTTTAGCCATCTCTGCCTCTGCCAAGGCACTTTTGGCCTTTCGCCTCCTGCTAGAACTCCAGCCGCTGGTACTCGGCTACAGAGGCTGCTGCAGGCCGAGCCCGCTGCTGGGCCCATTCCCTCAACGCTACCACTTGCTCCGTCATGGTGCGAGATAGCGGTTGAGTTGCTTTCGTTGCTGCCAAAATGTCCAGTTGCGTAAATTCACGGTTCTGGGCAAACGCTTCGTACATGGCAGCAATCAAAACTTGTTCGATCTCTGCGCCGGAGAAGCCCTCGCAGGCTGCTGCTAGCTGACGCAGATCAAAGCGGCTAATATCCCGCCGCCGCTTCTTCAAGTGGATCCGGAAGATCTCCATGCGCTCGTTAATGTTGGGCAGATCCACGAAGAAAATCTCGTCAAAACGGCCCTTGCGCAGGAATTCACCCGGCAGGCGATCCACGCGGTTGGCCGTGGCCATGACAAACACCGGCGAGCGCTTCTCCTGCATCCAGGTGAGGAAGGAGCCAAAGATGCGGCTGGAGGTGCCGCCGTCGGAGTCACTGGAGCCTGCCGAGCCGGCGAAGGCTTTGTCCAGCTCGTCGATAAAGAGGATGGCCGGTGCCAGCGATTCGGCGGTGCGCAGAGCGCTGCGCAGGTTGGCCTCTGACTTGCCGACCATAGAGCCATCGTAGACCCGGCCCATATCCAGGCGCAGCAGCGGCAGGCCCCAGAGGCGGGCGGTGGTCTTGGCGATCAAGGACTTACCACAGCCAGGTACGCCCAGAATCAGGAGTCCCTTGGGCTGGGGCAAGCCGTAGGCACGGGCCCGCTCGGTGAAGGCCTCAGATCGCTGCAGCAGCCAGCGCTTCAATTCCTCCAGACCGCCAACCGCGTCGATCGTCTCATCTTCTTCGATGAACTCAAGGATGCCGTTGCGCCGGATCAGTTGCTTTTTCTCAGAGAGAACGATATCGACCTCCGCCTCGCTGAGGCGACCGTGCATCACCACCGCCTTACGGTAAACTTTTTCCGCCTCGTCCTGCGTTAGGCCCAGGGCCGCTTTGACCAGCTTTTCCCGCGTCTCAGGGCTCAGGGATCCGCCGCGGGGAAGCTGCTCCAGCTGGCGGTTGAGGGTGCGCTCCAGGGCGGCCATGTCTGGCAGGGGGAAGTCGACTACGCAAATGTCTTTTTCCAGCTCGACGGGAATCACCTGCACCGGCGACATGAGCAAGATGGTTTTGTGGGATCCCTTCAAGCTGGCGATGGCATCGCGTAGCCAGCGTTTGACTTCGGTGTTGTCCAAAAAGTCGTGCAGATCTTTGAAGACGCAGATGGCGGGATCTTTTTGCTCCATCACCCATTGAATAGCCGGCTGGGGAGATTGGGTGTTGTGCTGGGTGAGGCTGCGGGGGTTGCCGTATTCGACAATGCCGTGGGTAACCGTCCAGATAAACAGGCGCCGCTGCGGCTTGAGAGTGCGAGCGATCGCTGCCAAAGCTGCCTCCGCCCGTTCTTCCTCTGGGGTGACCAGGTAGAGCAGTGGGTATTGAGCTTGGATGAGAATGCTGAGCTCTTGCATGGGAAACACCAACTGCGCGGAGGAAAATCTGAACGAAACCGACAGAAAGAAGGGGAAACGGCGTCTAGAGTTTGCCTGTCTTCAAGGTATCTGAGATATCCCGGCTTGCTCCTTGTTAACTCTTGTTCTAAACCCCTCCTGTCTGCTCAAGTTCGCAAAGAGGCATACCTTTGAAATAGCGCAAAGAAACAGCGCAAAAAGCCTTAGCAGGGCACCAGCTCGTCTTGTCGTTGCTCTTCGGAGCCCGAGGCCGCTCCCCAGTATTCCGGCTCCACCTCTTCGAGGATGGCTTCAGAGGCGGACTGCTGGTGAAGCGAAACCACCTCTCCATTACGGATGACAAACGGATGGCTGCACTCAGGACAGCGGTGGACGCGGTAGGCGCTGCCTTGCACCCCTTCGATGACCTCCGGGTGCAGTAGGTAGAAGGTAAGGGCCTTCTCTGCTACTGCCGACATCGGCTCTCGCTCCACGGCAGCCCGAATCTTCAGATTCCGGTGCAGGTCAGGTGAGAGATACAACGTCACCTTTTGCTTGGCCTCTGCGCCTTCCACAACCTCTGGCCGCTGACTCATGGCTAACCGTTTCTCGTTATATGCCGGACTTGCGCCCCATGATAGCTAGTCTGCCGCCTTGACGGCAAGTTTTTAATAATCTGTAACGTTTTCCCGGAAATTGCTCAGGCTTGCGGAGATCCCTTGCTGGCGGAGTAGGCTAAGTAGGAGACTCAGAGCGGAACGAGCAGTCCCCATGGAACGCCTGATCAACACCTTCAGCAAAAATTTCTCCACCTGGAGCCGTCGGTTTCTGGTGCAGGCCGGCGACGGTTTGGCCAGCCTGAAAGACACGGCTCTAGATAACGGCAATCTGCTCCTCTGCAAAGCCCGCATCGCCCTTGCGGATGCCAGCTTCACCACCCTGCGGGCGTTTGGGTCTCGCTTCGGTTCTGGTCGCTAGCTGCCTAAATCTTGCAGCCGGTAGAGGTGGGCGTAGAGCCCGTTGCGGGCCATGAGCTCGGCGTGGGATCCCTGTTCTTTCAGTTCCCCTCGCTGCAGAACTAAGATGCGATCCACATTGCGGATGGTGGAAAGGCGATGGGCAATGATGAGGGCGGTGCGATCCCGCAGCAGAGTTTCCAGGGCGGATTGGATCAGGGCCTCCGTGCCCACATCCAGGCTGGCGGTGGCCTCGTCCAAGACCAAGATTTTCGGATCCCGCCACAGGGCCCGCACAAAGCTAATGAGCTGTTTTTGGCCGCTGGAGAGGTTGCTGCCCCGCTCTCGCACGGGGGTGGCGTAACCCTGGGGCAGCTCACGGATGAGCTCGTGCAGGTGAAGTTGGCGGGCCACCCGCTCTACTGCCGCCAGATCCCCTGCCTCTCCCAGGGTGATGTTTTGTTGGATATCTCCAGAGAACAAGAATCCATCCTGCAGGATCACGCCCAGGTGGCGGTGCAGCTCGGCCTGGGGCAGATCGCGAATGTCCACGCCGTCGATGCGGATGCAGCCGCGAGTTACCTCGTAAAGGCGGCAAAGTAGGCGGATGATGGAGCTTTTACCGGCGCCGGTGGGCCCCACCAGGGCGACCTTTTCGCCGGGGCGGATGGTGAAGCTGAGGTCTTTGAGCACCCACTCGCCGGGGTTGTAGGCAAACCAGACCTGCTCGAACTGCACCTCCCCTTTGGCCGTTGGGGGCAGGTGGCGCGGCTGAACGGGATCCTGGATGGCGACGGGCAGGCTGAGGATGTGGTCGATGCGTTCCACGGCGGTGAACCCCGCCTGCAGGGCGGTGAACTTTTCCGCCAACTGGCGCAGGGGGTTGAAAAAGCGCTGGGAAAAGAGAATGAAGGCGTAGAGGCTGCCGAAGGTGAGGGGTTCTCGGGGTAAAGGCAGGGATCCCCCTCCGGCTGCCAGCACCTGCTGTCCGCCCACCCACAGGAGAGCGGCCACTGCCAGCCAGGCAACCCACTCCAAAACGGCGGAAAGGGCAGCGTCGTAGAGGATGGTCTGATCCACTTCTTGGATGTAGCGCCGGTTGATGGTTTGAAAAATCTCGCTGTTGAGCCGCTCCCGCCGAAACAGTTGCACCACGGCAATCCCCAAGACGTTTTCCTGGATCCAGGCGTTGAGCTTGGAGAGCTCTTCCCGCACGCGGAAGTTGGCATCGCGAAAGCGGCGCTGCAGCTCGACAACTACAGCGCTGGCCGGCAGGACAATGAGGATCAGCAGCAGGCCCAGATCCCAGCGCTGGCTGAGCATCACCACTGCGATCACCGCCAGGGTAAAGAGGTCGCTGACGATGCCGACCGCGCCGGTGGAAAACACATCCCCCAGAGCTTCTACATCGCTGGTGATGCGGGTAATCAACTTGCCCACCGGGGTGCGATCGAAAAATTGGGCCGGCAGGGCCAGCACGTGGGCAAAGAGATCGTTGCGGATGTCGCGGGTCATCAACTGCCCCAGCTTCTGGCTGGTATACCCTTCCAAGGCTTGAAAAAGCCAGCGGGCCAGCAGGGTGAGGATCAACAGGCCCGCGTAGGGCCAGAGGCCGGCGAGGATCCCACTGTTCCCTTGGGCGAGCGCTTGGGCGATGGGGCCGTCCAGGGCTCGCTGCAGGATCAAGGGCTGCACCGCATCGGCTAGGGCCAGGGGCGGCAAAAAGGCCAAGGCGGCCAACAACAGCTTCAGGTGCCGCCGGGCATAGGGCCAGAGCAGCCGCAGCAACCGCCAATCGCTGCGGGGATCCCTGTGGGAATCAGCAGCAGGAGGAAAGGTGGCAAGGCTCACTGACTCACACCCAAAGACGATGAAGGCAACTGATCTACTCTAAGCTCTCTCCCTGAAGAGGGTGGGCCCTCACCCCCGTCCCCTCTCCCAAAGGCTGGGTGTTTTACACATCTGACGCTGCCGGCGATGTACTATGTGTTGATCTGGGTGGTCGCCGGTTCATTAAAAAAATTATGGGGGGGGGGGG
>NZ_JANSIZ010000062.1:0-15592 GCF_047462315.1 Synechococcus sp. H60.2
TTGACCACCTTCTCTGGCGTGTTTTGGTTGACCCAGTAAGGCCTCCGGCCCGCTGGCGCGAGGAGTGCTTGTGCAAACGCATCCAGAGTCGCCTCCAGCTTGGCGGCTTGCGACCCAGATACCTTGAGCTTGCAGGAGACAGTTAAAACTTGGGTCATGTTACAACTATACGACGTCATCTGCATTCTTCCCAGCCCTGGCCCTACGGCTACAGGGCGGGGTTCTGCGGTTTCTAGCTAAATGGACTACAGAAATACCGGAATCACCGTCGAGGCTCAAACGGCAAGGTACCCATGGTACACGCTGCAATTGTCCTTACGATCCTGCTGGGCTTTTGGGGAGTGGTGGTCAAGCGAAATCTAATCATGAAAATCTTGGCCATGGATGTGATGAGCACCGGGGTTATCGCCTTTTTTGTCATTTGGGCCGCCCGCACCGGCGTGTTCACTCCCATCTACAAGCCCTGGCGCCAGGTGGACTATGCCGACCCGGTTCCGCAAGGAATCATCCTCACGGCCATCGTCATCGGCCTGTCGGTGCAAGCTCTGATGTTGGTGGGGGTGATGAAGCTGTCCCGCAATCATCCCACCCTGGAAGTGGAGAGTATTGAGCAGGCGGTAGCTGATGACTGAGCTGACGATCGAACTTACGTTGGTCTGGGTGGCACTGCCCTTTTGGCTGGCCTTCGCCACCTACTTGCTGCCGGCTTTGACCCGTCCCGGCCTGGTCATCATGGCTGGACTGACGATAGCCTACGCAGTGCGGCAGGGAGGCCTGCCAGGGGCAACTGCTGCGCCGTTGGAGCTCCAGTTGCTGGATCACTTCGGGGTGACGCTGCGGATCGATGGCAACGCCGCGGCTATGCTCCTGGCCCACGGCCTGGTCACCCTTGGGGTAGCCCTGTATCTGGATCGGCGCTTTGTGGGCAGCCGCTTTCTGGCCATGCAGTTGTTAATCATCCACGGCAGCGCCAACGCCGTCGTCATCAGCGCTGACCTGATCAGCGTCTATGTGGCCCTGGAGGTGCTCAGTATCGGCGTGTTTTTGCTGCTCACCTACAGTCGCCGAGCAGAGTCCCAGCCGATGCTGGGGGAAAGCGCCCCGCACCGCTCTCGCGACCGTCAGCTCTGGGTGGGGCTGCGCTACCTGTTCATGAGCAATGTGGCCATGCTCTTCTACTTGATGGGCGCAATCCTGGTCTATGTGCGCACCGGATCCCTGGCGATGAGCGGCTTGGCCCTGGCCGACCCCACGGCTCTGGCCTTGATTGCCGTTGGCCTTCTGGCCAAGGGGGCGGTCTTTGTCGCCGGCCTGTGGCTGCCCCTCACCTACGCCACTGCCGATCCTGTCATCGCGGCGGTGCTCAGCGGTTTTACTACAAAAGCAGGCGCCATGGCCCTTGTGCGCTGCAGCGAGTTCTCGCCCCTCTTGGTGCAGGGACTGCCCTACTTCAGTGCAGGCGCGGCGGTCTTTGGGATCCTTCTGGCTTTGATGGCCAGCACGCCTCAGCGCCTTTTGGCCTGGAGCTCGGTGTCGCAGATGGGATTTGTCATCGCTGCACCCCAGTGGGCGGGTTTGTACGGTCTGGCCCATGGGCTGGCGAAGCCCTTGTTGTTCGTTGGGGCTGCGATAACCAATTGCTGGCGCTGGCCGCTGCTGATCTTGGGGACGGCCTCGCTAGCAGGGGTGCCCGGCACTTTGGGCTATGCGGCCAAGGCTCTTAGCTTGTCGTCTCTGGATCCCTGGCACGAGTGGCTGCTGGTGGGGGTTACTGTCGGCACCACCTGCATAGCCGTGCGGGTGCTGCGGGCTTTTCCTTCTCAAACCAACGGGGACACTACCCCGGCATGGCCAGACAAGGTGGCCCTAGTCCTTTGGGGCGGGGGCTTGCTCTGGTTCTGGCTGCCGGCGGCCTATGACGTCGATAATCTCATCAAGGCGTTCCTTAGCTTGGGCCTCGGGATCCCCCTGGGCTGGTTTTGGGAGCGGATCCCTGTGAAGGGATGGCGGCTGGATGAAGGGCTAGAGGCAGTGGTGGGCGGCTTGAGTGTGGTGTTGGTGCTGGTCTGGATTCTGCTAAGTAGAGCGAACCATGTGGCGCTACCCTGAGTTGGGCTTACTGGAAATTGGCCTGCGGCTTTTGATTTGGTTTTTGCTGACGGGTAATCTGAGTTGGGACAATGTGGTCATCGGGGTAGCGGCGACGCTGCTGCTTCCCCGACAGGCTTCTGCGCCGGTGCGGTGGCGGGATTGGGGGCGGGTGCTCAAGGAGATTGTTTTCGCCGTTCCGAAAGCTTACTGGGAGGCCTTTGAGATGATCCTCAGGCCCCACACCGTAGAGGAAGTTGTATACAAACAAACTCTCCCCAATCGTTCAGCGGGACTGGTGTTTCTCGATATCTTTTTGATTACTTTTACGCCCAAAACCATTGTGCTCAATTGCGATGCCCAAGGCACCTACGAGGTGCATCTGCTCAAGCCGCGGGAGGAGGCGTGAACCTACTGCTGTTTCTGCTGATCCTAACCCTATGCCTGCCGCTGTATGCCGCCTGGCTAAAGGAGGATATTTGGCAGACGATGCTGGCTTTTGCCAGCTTATCCACCAAGACGGCCATCCTGGTTTTGGTGGTATCTGTGGTGCGAGATGACTGGATGATCGGGATTGTGGGGGTCTTGATTTTGTCGGTGGGCAATGCAGCCCTGATGCTGCTGGCCCACGTGCTCAAGCGCCTAGAAATGCTTTAACTGGGTCGGGAGGAATATGGAAGTTTTGGTGGAAGCTCTCAGCTATCTCCTATTTGGGATCGGGGTGCTGTTTTGGCTGTGGGGAACGGCACCGCTCCTTGGAGATCGCTCCATTTTGTTTAAGCTGCACGGCCTTTCGGTGTCCGACACCCTGGGATCCATGAGCATCATGCTGGGGCTGTTGCTGCGGATCCCCAGGGAGTGGCCTCTGCTGGTGTTGGCGCTGATTTCCTTGGCCATTTGGAACACCATCTTGGGCTATGTGCTGGCGTTTTGCTCGCAGCGCAAGTCCCTATAGGAGGACAGGATGGAAGAGACTTTGTTGCTGGTGATCGCTCTGCTGTTGCCCTTGACGGCTGCCTTGGTCGTGACCCAGACCAACCCCTATCACGCCCTAGTGATGCGAGGCATTTTGGGGGCTATTGCCGCTTTGATCTATGCCCTCTTTGGGGCAGCGGATGTGGCCTTGACGGAAGCCCTGGTGGGCACCATGCTTTCCATTACTCTCTACGCTATTGCTGTCCGCTCCTCCCTGAGCATGCGCCTGGGCGTTTTGGAAGGTAGCCCGCTGCTGGAGGCCAAGACGGAGGCGGCCCAGCGTCTGCTCCAGCAAATTCGTCGGGGTCTGCAGCCGCTCCATATGCGTTTGGAATTGTCTGCCTATGAGAGTGTGGAGGCCTTAGCGGCAGCCCTTCGCAACCGAGAGATACACACCATGGCCCTTGAGGCTGGCAGTGAAACAGAGGAGTATCGCCTGCTCACCCGGGTGCCTCGCCTGCAAGAGATTTTGGCCCAGCAAACTCTGTCCTCCGAGGTTCTTGCCCCATGAGATGGCTGTATGGCATGGCAGTGCTGTTGGCGGCAGTGCAGCTCATGGTCGCCGATGCGGGAGCTGTTTTGCCTGCGGTTGAGCCTGTATCGACTCTAGCCAGAGAAAGCGGTGTGCCCAATACGGTAACGGGCCTGATCTTGCGCAACCGCCTTTACGACACGGTTTTCGAAGTAGTTGTGTTTTCTACGGCAATTTTGGGTGCCCAATACCTGCTGGCGGATGAGCGACCGACGGCCAATGTAGCTCAGTTTACCGATATTCCCTCAATTGTGTTGGCGCGGGTGGGGGCCACCATTTCTGCCCTGATTGCAGTGGAGCTGGCAATTCGAGGACACCTGACGCCGGGGGGAGGCTTCGCTGCCGGTGTGGCAGGGGGAACGGCTATCGGTCTAGTTGCCATTACTGCTTCTTCTGCCTGGATGGAGTCGGTTTACCAGCGATGGCGAGCTGCCACTTGGGAAAAGCTCTCAGTGGTGGCTTTTATTGCAGCGGCGATGCTGGCCCTTGCCGGTTGGCAATTGCCCAGGGGCGAGCTGGGATCCCTTTTCAGCGGCGGCTGGATCCCAATTCTCAACATTTTGGTGGCCATCAAGGTGGCGCTGGGATCCTGGGCGGCGATTTTAATTTTTATTCGCTACCGCGGCTTGTTATGAGGGCTTGAAGGGGTTGATAACCTTCGTGTCAAGCAAATAATTGTAGGTGGTGTTATCTTCTTGTAGCCGCTCGAAGTCCGAATCTTCACCAACGTTTGGGATCGATCTGAGCACTTGGCAAAGGACTTTTTTTGCAAGTTGGAGTAAGACTTGCTCCAGGATTTTGCGATGTTCGGCTTCTGCACTCGCGCCGTGACGCCTCTCCCTTTCTTTAAGGGCTTTGACAATGGCCTCATCAACGTTGCGAACAATTAGAGAACAATTAGAGTGGTCATGGAGCACCT
This sequence comes from Synechococcus sp. H60.2, assembly GCF_047462315.1. Lineage (NCBI taxonomy): Bacteria > Bacillati > Cyanobacteriota > Cyanophyceae > Synechococcales > Synechococcaceae > Synechococcus > Synechococcus sp. H60.2. Next base: position 4,515 of record NZ_JANSIZ010000062.1, read on the forward strand.
GATTCATTTACGCTGCACAATACGGATATGATCCGGACGATGCAACGATTGCAATTCCATCATTGCTGACAGAAAGGGAGGAATCCCTCAAAGCCCTAAGGAAGAACCCTAGAGCACCTAAGTACCGATGTCATATTGCCTTTGCCCAGATGGCATTTTGATGGCTCTAATTTTACCTTCTGCTTCCCACCATCGCTAAGTGTTTTCGTGGACTCTCAAGATTTTCGTTGCTTCCTTAAGACAGACATACCGCTGGATAACTTTTCTCCTGAAACTAGCAATGCCGTTGTACTGCTATGCCCGTAAATGTCCAGAAAGTTGAGTACTAAATCCAACCTCCTCAATCAATGGCTTCATGGATGGCTTTGCCGCGAAGATAGCGATGACAGCATCAACGTGCAAGTTTCCCCGCCCGACGAGCAACTTGACCTGCAGGCGACCTCTACAATAGAAGGCTGACCCTGCCACCTCTGGGATCCCTATGCCACGCCGCACCGATATCCACAAAATCTTGCTCATTGGAGCGGGGCCGATCGTCATTGGCCAAGCCTGCGAGTTCGACTACTCCGGCACCCAAGCCTGCAAAGCCTTGCGAGAGGAGGGCTACGAGGTGATCCTGGTCAACTCCAACCCGGCCACCATCATGACGGATCCCAGTATGGCGGATCGCGTCTACATCGAGCCGGTGACGGCGGACTTCGTGGCCCAGATCATCGAGCGGGAGCGCCCCGATGCCCTGCTCCCCACCATGGGGGGTCAGACGGCCTTAAATGTGGCGGTGGAGCTGGCCCGGCGCGGGATCCTAGACCAGTACGGGGTGGAGCTAATTGGGGCCAAGCGGGAGGCCATTGAAAAGGCGGAGGATCGGGAGCTCTTTAAGCAGGCAATGCAGCGGCTTGGCCTGGCCGTGCCCCGCTCAGGGTTGGCCCGCAGCCTGGCCGAAGCCAAGCAGATTGCCCACGAGATTGGCTATCCCCTCATCATCCGCCCCGCCTATACCCTAGGGGGCACGGGCGGCGGCGTGGCCTACAACCAAGAAGAATTTGAAGAGATCTGCGCCGCCGGCCTCGAGGCCAGCCCGGTCTCCCAGATCCTGGTGGAAGAGTCGGTGATTGGCTGGAAGGAGTTTGAGCTGGAGGTGATGCGGGATCTGGCGGACAACGTGGTGATCATCTGCTCGATTGAAAACATCGACCCCATGGGGGTACACACCGGCGACTCCATCACCGTGGCCCCGGCCCAGACCCTCACTGACAAGGAGTACCAGCGGCTGCGGGACTACGCCATCGCCATCATGCGCGAGATCGGGGTGGAAACGGGGGGATCCAACGTGCAGTTTGCCGTCAACCCCGCCAACGGTGAAGTGCGGGTGATTGAGATGAACCCGCGGGTTTCCCGCTCTTCTGCTTTGGCCAGCAAGGCCACCGGCTTCCCCATTGCCAAGATTGCCGCCAAGCTGGCCGTGGGCTACACGCTGCCGGAGCTCCCCAACGACATCACCCGCAAAACTCCGGCCAGCTTCGAGCCTACCCTCGACTATGTGGTCACCAAGATCCCCCGCTTTGCCTTTGAGAAGTTCCCCGGTTCGGAGCCGGTCTTGACCACCCAGATGAAGTCGGTGGGGGAGGCGATGGCCATTGGCCGCACCTTCCAGGAATCCCTCCAGAAGGCGCTGCGATCCCTGGAGATCGACCGCCCCGGCTTTGGCAGCGACCGGCCGGAAGTCTTCCCCACCCCAGAGGAGGTGCGGGCCAACCTGCGCACCCCCAACCCCTTTCGCCTCTTGACCATTCGCACCGCCCTGCTCATGGGTTTTTCGGCCCAGGAAATTGCCCAGCTTACCCACATTGATCCCTGGTTCATCGACAAGCTGCAGGAGCTGGTGGAAGTGGAGCAAGCCCTCAAGGGGCGAGAACTGGGATCCCTGAGTGCTGAGGATCTGCGGCACCTCAAGCAAATGGGCTTCAGCGACCGACAAATTGCCCACCTGACCGGCTCCAGCGAAGCTCAGGTGCGGGATCGCCGTAAGCAACTGGGGGTGATCCCCACCTACAAGACGGTGGACACCTGCGCTGCCGAGTTCGAGGCGACCACCCCCTACCAGTACTCCACCTACGAGAGCGAATCCGAGACCTTCCCCACCGCCAAGCCGAAGGTGATGATCCTGGGGGGCGGCCCCAACCGCATCGGCCAAGGGATCGAGTTCGACTACTGCTGCTGCCATGCTGCCTTTGCCCTCAGCCGCCTCGGATATGAGACCATCATGGTCAACTCCAACCCCGAGACGGTTTCCACCGACTATGACACCGCCGATCGCCTCTACTTTGAGCCCCTCACTCACGAAGAGGTGATGAACCTGGTCGAAGCTGAGCAGCCGGTGGGCCTGATCGTGCAGTTTGGCGGCCAAACCCCCCTGAAACTGGCCCAGGGGCTGGCAGCAGCCCAGGCACCCATCTGGGGCACTTCCCCCGACTCCATCGACATAGCCGAGGATCGCGGGCGCTTCGAGCGCATCTTGCGGGAGCTGGATATTCGCCAACCGGCCAACGGCATTGCCCGCAGCGTCGAAGAAAGCCTGGAAATTGCCCGCCGCATCGGCTACCCGGTGGTGGTGCGGCCCAGCTATGTGCTGGGGGGACGGGCCATGGAGATTGTCTATTCGGATCAAGACCTGCAGCGCTACATGCAACTGGCGGTGGCGGTGGATCCCGACCGTCCCGTGCTGGTGGATCAGTTTTTGGAGGACGCGGTGGAGGTGGACGTAGATGCCATTGCCGACCGCACCGGGGCTGTAACCATTGGCGGGATCCTAGAGCACATCGAGCAGGCCGGGATCCACTCGGGGGATTCCGCCTGCGTCTTGCCCAGCCGCACCCTCAGCCCCGAGGTGCTGCAGGTGATTCGCGACTGGACGGTGAAGCTGGCCCAAGCTCTCAAGGTGGTGGGGCTTATTAACGTGCAATACGCCGTCCAGAAGGAGCAGGTCTACGTCCTGGAGGCCAACCCGCGCGCTTCCCGCACCGTGCCGTTCGTCAGCAAGGCCATTGGCCATCCCCTGGCCGATTATGCCGCCCAGGTGATGAGCGGCAAAACCCTGGCGGAGCTGGGCTTTACCCAGGAGGTGATCCCACCCTACGTGGCTGTCAAGGAGGCGGTGCTGCCGTTTCACAAGTTTCCTGGTACCGACACGCTGCTGGGGCCGGAGATGCGCTCTACCGGTGAGGTGATGGGGATTGACACCGACTTTGGCCGTGCCTTTGCCAAGGCGCAACTGGCTGCCGGCCAAAACCTGCCCCTAGGGGGCACGGTGTTCATCAGCGTTAACGATCGCGACAAGCAGGCCGTGATCCCGGTGGCCCAAGAGTTTGTCAAGCTGGGCTTTCGTCTGCTGGCCACTGCCGGCACGCAAAAAGTTCTGGCCCAACACGGGATCCCTGTCGAGAAGGTGCTCAAGCTGCACGAGGGCCGGCCCCACGTCATCGACGCCATCAAAAATCACCAGATTCAGCTTATTGTCAATACCCCTTCCGGCAGCGAAGCTCAACAGGATGGGCGGAAGATCCGGCGCACTGCCTTGGCCTACAAGATCCCCTTGGTTACTACCCTGGCCGGGGCCAAAGCCACTGCCGCCGCCATCCGGGCGCTGCAGTCGGGATCCCTGCAGGTGAAGTCCCTGCAGGAGTTTCACGCCGAAATTGGACGATAGATCTCAGTCTTCTTGGGTTACCTTTCTGAAGAAATTCTTAAAACCTTCATCTTAAGAAATTCTGAAGTTCTCGGCTGGAGAAAGTGGCCTTGGCTGCCCAGGAAAAGCCGAGACCAAGGCATCAAAATTGCAACACTGATTTGCCTATTTGTATCGATACATCAATTTGTTTCACATTCTGGCTGCGCACGTTAGAGATCCCTGTCGGCATCCCGAAAACTGTCTAGTTTGGAAGAAAGCTCCCCTAGGCCTTGTCGAAGGGGCTCCTGAGATCGGTTCGGCAAAGGCAGGGGGGAGATGGCTTTGCTGAAATTTTCTAGGAGTTGGCCTATGAGTACGGTCATTCGTCGCTCCGCTGCTGCGCGGCGGCTGTGGAGTTGGGAAAGTTTTTGTCAGTGGATTACCAGCACCGAAAACCGGCTTTACATTGGCTGGTTTGGTGTATTGATGATCCCAACGTTGTTGGCGGCAGCCTTTTGTTTTGTAATTGCCTTCATTGCCGCGCCGCCGGTGGATATGGACGGGATCCGCGAGCCGGTGATTGGCTCTTTGTTGGGGGGCAACAACCTCATTTCTGCAGCGGTGGTGCCCACCTCAGCCGCCATTGCCCTGCACTTTTACCCCATCTGGGAAGCCGCCTCTTTGGATGAGTGGCTCTACAACGGCGGCCCCTACCAGCTCATCGTGCTCCACTTTCTCATTGGGGTGTGGTGCTACCTTGGCCGGCAGTGGGAGTTGAGCTACCGGCTGGGCATGCGCCCCTGGATTGCGGTGGCCTTTTCTGCGCCGGCGGCTGCCGCTACAGCGGTGCTCTTGGTCTACCCCATTGGCCAGGGCAGCTTCTCGGAAGGGCTGCCGCTGGGGATTGCCGGCACCTTCCACTTCATGCTGGCCTTCCAGGCGGAACACAACATCTTGATGCACCCCACCAGTTGGCTGGGGGTAGCCGGGATGTTTGGCGGCGCCCTGCTGGCGTCTCTACACGGCTCCCTAGTGATGTCTAGCCTGATCCGGGAGACTTCGGAAGAGGAGTCGGCCAATGCCGGCTACCGCTTCGGCCAAGAAGAAGTCACCTACAACTTCCTGGCCGGCCACTATGCCTTTTTGGGGCGGCTGGGGATCCCCGGCCTTGGCTGGCGCAACAGCCGCTCCGTTCACTTCTGGATGGCGGCCCTGCCGACCGTAGGGATTTGGGCGGCAGCCATTGGCATTGGGATGATGGCCTTTAACCTCAACGGCTTTAACTTCAACCAGTCCATCCTGGACGGCCAGGGCCGGTTCATCCCCACCTACGCCGACCTGGTCAACCGCGCCAACCTGGGGATCCAGGCCATGCACGCCCCCAACGCCCACCACTTCCCCCTGCTGTTGGCAGCTAAAGCCGACTAGGCTCGGTCGAGTTCAAAGGCGCGGTGGGCAGCTTGCAGAGCGTGGATTCCCTGCTCCTGTCGCACCACGCAGCTTACCTTGATCTCCGAGGTGGCGATCATCTCGATGTTGATCCCGGCGTTGGCCAAGGCAGCAAAAAAGCGCGCCGCCACGCCGGGATAAATTTCCATCCCGGCACCGACGATGCTCACCTTAGCGATGTCGTGGTCGGCTTCGACCCCCGCCGCCTGCAGTTCCTCGGCCACCTGCCGGCACACGGCCTCAGCCGCCCTGGCCTGATCCTGAGGCACCGTAAAGGCGATGTCGTTACTGGGGATGCCGTTGTGGTAGCCCCGCTGGCTTTGGATGATGGTGTCCACGATAATCCCGGCCTCGGCCAGGCGTCCGAACAGATGGGCAGCCGTCCCCGGACGATCCGGCACCTTGCGGATGCCCAGCCGCGACTGCTTCAGATCCAGGGCAACGCCCCGCACCGGGTGGTCGCTGGGGAGGGGATCCCGGCCAGGGGCTGCCGTGACCCGATGCAAATGGGGAATCACCTGAAACGCCTCCCCCAGCGCCAGGGCGGCCTCCCCAGCCCGCTCGGCAGCCACCACACAGCTCACCTTGATCTCCGACATGGAGATCATCTGGAGATTGATCCCGGCTTCCGCCAGCACTCGAAACATCTCCGCGGCAATGCCCGGGCGACCCATCATCCCCACCCCGGCAATGCTGACCTTGGCCACCGCCTCCTCGACGAGGACTTCCCTACACCCCAGCTCCTGGCCCACCTGCCGCGCCACGGCTGCTGCCTGGGCTGCCTGCGCCCGGCTGACGGTAAAGGCAATGTCGTTGGTAGGGGATCCCTCGGCTGCACTGAGGTGGAGCGACTGCAGGATTAAATCGACGTTGATCCTGGCTGCCGCAATTTCCTGGAACAGTTGGGCGGCAATGCCCGGACGATCCGGCACTCCCACCAACACCACCTTGGCCTGATCCCAATCCAGCTCCACCGTATCCACTGCCCGGCCCAGCTCAATGCTGCTATCGGCGGGGCGAGGGCGGGGAGGAGGAGAAAGAATGAGGGTGCCCTCGGATCCCGCCTGCAAGGGCTCCAGGCTGGAGCGCACCCGCAGCTTGACGCCGTAGTTGCGGGCAATCTCCACCGAGCGGGGGTGGAGCACCTGCGCTCCCAGGCTGGCCAGCTCCAGCATCTCGTCGGCAGTAATCTCTGGCAACAACCTAGCCTCGGGTACCTTGCGCGGGTCGGTAGTAAAGATCCCTGGCACATCGGTGTAGATCTCGCACAGCTCTGCTCCCAGAGCCACCGCCAAAGCCACCGCCGTAGTGTCGGATCCCCCTCGCCCCAGGGTGGTAATTTCCAGCTCCGCCGGGCTGGTGATGCCCTGAAAGCCGGCCACCACCACCACCTCTCCCCGCTCCAAGTGCTGCCAGAGGCGGTCGGTGTGGATGTGCAGGATGCGGGCCCGCCCGTGATCCCGGGTGGTAACAATCCCTACCTGGGCCGCCGTCAGGGAGAGGGCAGGATAGCCCAAGCGCTGCAGCGCCAGAGCCAGCAGGGCAATGCTTACCTGCTCGCCCGTGGAAAGGAGCATGTCCCACTCCCGCCACTGGGCCGGCGTGGTCGGGGATCCCTGGAGGATCCGTTCCCCCAGTTCCACCAGGCGGTCTGTTTCCTCTCCCATCGCTGAGACCACCACCACCACCCGCTGGCCCTGATCCACCGTGTGGGCCACCCGCTGGGCCACGGCTTGGATGCGCTCGATGGAGCCGACGGAGGTGCCGCCGTACTTCTGGACAATTAAACCTGCTGGCATGGCTAGGGCTGAGCTGGTTAGGCGTGGTTTGGATCCTACCCCGAACTAGGCCAAGCCCAACCAAGTTTGCAAAAAGGGTGGCACCGGCAGCAGGATCAACACCAGCAACGTCAGCATCCCCAGCCCCAGCAGCTCCCGCCCCTCATCCAGCTCAGCGACGTCGTTGAGGGCCGGCTCGTCGGCACTGGAGATGACAAACAGCAGCAGCGCCCACAATAACAGCCAGGGCTGCACCGTCAGGGCCAGCAGCAGCACCAGCCAGCGAGCTACCCGCCCCACATTGGCCCCCATCTGCTGCCCGTACACCGCATGGACAATGTGCCCCCCATCCAGTTGGCCCACCGGCACCAGGTTAAAGGCAACCACCACCAGACCCAGCCAGCCGGCAAAGGCTAAGGGGTGCAGATCGATCACCTGGCCCGGCTGCAATTGATCCCCCAGCACCATACGCGCCAGGATTGCCAGCAGCACCGATAGGCGTGGATCGATGCGATGGAAGCTAATCGGGGTCGGCTGCCCCTCTGGCACTGCCGGAGGCTCCGCAGGCGTCGAAAAGACTAGCCCCAGGAGCAACATTGCCAAAGCAACGAGGCTGCCTGCCAGCGGCCCGGCAACGGCAATGTCAAACAGCACCTTGCGGTTGGGCACCGGTTCTTTCAGCTCAATGAAGGCCCCAAAAGTTCCCAAAACAAAAGGCACCGGAATGAAGTAGGGGAGCGAGGTTTTGATGCCGTGGCGGCGGGCCACCCAGTAGCGGATCCCCTCATGGGATCCCAGAATGGCCAGGATCCCCACTGCATAGGGCAGCCCTTGTAGCAGCGAGGGCAGATGCAGCAACCGATCAGGGCTGACCCCAGCCGCCTGGGCGCCGGCAGTTAGAGTTGTCCAAAAGGTAAACAGCAGTAGCCCCAGCGCCAGCAGAGGCCATTCTTCCTGACGGGTTAGGGAGCGCCGCGCCGCTGGGTTGGGCACCAGGGCAAAAAAAGGCTTGCCGGCAAACCCCTCCTGAAGCACCACCAAGAAGCGTTTGCCAAAAGTGTTTTCGACATTGCGCTGCACCCGCTCATAGGCTTCCGTGGGATCCGCCCGCAAATTGCCCCGGCAGATAATCGCCTGGGGACGGTATTCTACGCTTTGCAAATAAAAAACATTCCAGGGGAAGCAGTGGTTGAGCTTTTCCCGCGGCACCTCCGAGATGGGGGTGTGGGCAATAGCCGCCGAGACTGGATCTGCAGCACTGTCCTCCTCTTCTTCCTCTGCTTCCGGCAAAGACTCGCGATCCGATCCCACAACCGGCGAGGTGTTTTCCGCCCCAGGTTGAGAGCCCGCCGTGGGGGGTCGGAGGCGCCCCCGGCGCACCAAAGTCATGCTGGTAAAATAGGAGGCCAGAAATAGCCCCAACATGAGCAAGGGGGGCATTTCGTACTGAAACACCTGACGCCCCAGCACCCAGATCAAAGGGGGCATCATCATCACCAGCCACAGGATCCGCCAGGGCACCTTGGAGAGGCGGGCCACACTTTTTTGCAGCAGCAGGTAGGTTGTCGAACCCACCAGTGCCAACAGGATCCAATCTGCCATGAGTTGCAAAAAACAGAGGAGAACGCCTCTACCAAGCTAGCGACAAACCCAATCTCTCTGCTACGGCCAGGAAGGGGGATCCCTCAGGAGCCAAATTTTTGCCTCGCCTGCTCATAAACCGCCGCCCTGATCTCTTGGATCGCGGATTTCTCAAACTTCTCGTTCCCATGAGCAGTGCAGAGCACTTTCTTCTCAGGGGCGGCTGGGCGGACAAAAAAGGGAATTTTCTTGAGGCGCACCCCTGCCTCCGGTGTCCACTGGACAGCTTCGCTTATCCCCAATGGCCCCAGCGCAACATCCATTCCGGCAAGAAAGTGTTCCCCGTCATCCCCCGCAGCGTGAAGTAAATAAACAACAGTAGAGCCAGGGATCCCAGCACAACCAGGGCTGCCGACGTCGGGCTTTTGCGGTACAGCTTAACAAAAGGCTGTAAGCCGGCCCAGATCCCCCCCAGCAAGACGGTAATGAAATAGGTAGGGTAGCGGGAGACATTCTCCACAAATTGGTCTTCCAGTCGACGGGGAGTCTGCGGCTGTGGCATGGGCAGATCGCAATCCAACAACTTCCCCTCAGTCTGCCACAGATGTTGGTCTCTGTCCCCCGGCTGAAGAGGGCTGGGAACCAGGGGGAAGCCGCCCAGGCTCAAGACGGTGAGAACCTGATATGGTAGGCGTTATCCTGCCTGCTCAGCTCAGCACAGCCACCCACCCTCTGGCCTGATGCGAGAATTGCCCCCCGATGCCCCCAATCGCGCCGGTGACCTGCCTGGGGAACAGACCCTGGCGCTGATGCGCGTCCAGGAAGCTTTGGATCAACTGGAGGCAGCCATTCTCAGCAGTCCTCGTCTGTTCTGGTCTCGCACCCTTATCGACGAAGAGAGCATTCTGGAGCAGTTGGACTTCATCCGCCTCAACCTGCCCACGGCCTTGGAGGAAGCCGAGGAGGTGCTGCGCCAGCGGGATCAAATTTTGGCCGAGGCCCATCGCTACGCCCAGGAGATCGTGGCCATGGCCCAGCGCCGCGCCGAGCAGCTCGTTAGCGAATCGACCATCTTACGCCAGGCTCAAGCGCAGGCAGAACAGTTGCTGCGGCAAACCTACCAACAGAGCGAGGAGGTGCGGCGACAGACGCTCCAGGAGTCGGAGCGTCTCCAGCGGGAGGCCCATCGTTACGTGGATCAGGTTTTGCAAGACCTAGAGTTGCGGCTGTTGGAGTCGCTGCGGGTGATCCGCAACGGGCGACAAAACCTTCAGACCTAAATTTGTTCTCGACCAGAGAGTGTCCATCTGTTCAGTTTTAGGCCAATATAAAAGGTAGCATCTGGGATCCTTTACCCTGCGGATCTGTGGTAACCAAACTAACCTCCGGCAGGGAAGACGAAGACAAGTCTCGGATGGACGGCCAGGAACTCGACGCGCTGTAGATTGCTGCCGCAGGCAAGGAACCTCGAGCTTTTGTGGCAAGCTGGCGGAGTTCTCCCTTTGCTTAACTGAGAGCGTGTGTCCCTCTTCTCAGCGGTTGCCCAGCATTGGACTACTCATCGAGCTACCTTCCTCGGCGGGCTCTGTCCCCAGCCTGCGAGTTCCGGCTTTTACCCCTTTTGCGGAACCACTCAGTCGTCTAGGAGATTCTATGACCATTGAACCGAAAGCCCGTAAGAACCGCGAAAGTGCTAACTCCCGCTCCCGCAGCCGTCGCCGTGAATCGGCCAAAGGTATTAAAGGAGCTAACTCAGCCGCCAGCCTCTCTCTGCCGAAGTTGATCCAAGAGAATGCTGTGCTCCAATCTCGCAGCCAGTTGTTGCTGATGTACAGCGACTTCCAAACCGAAATGCCCAATGATGGCAAAACTGGCGTTGGCACCTGGCTGCAGAACCGCCTCAAGGAGTACGGCATGCCCAGCCTGCTGCGTTTTGGCCCGCGCTCTTGCCCTCAGGTTTTCCGCCGCGATGAATTTTCCGAGTGGATGATGCTAGCTCTCAACGCTGTCAGCCCCAAAAACGAGAGCGCCCGCTAGGAGAGGTAGACTCTTGTCGCGGCAGACGTAAACTACCCGGCTCCGACCGCTAAGCGGTACGGAGCGGGTTTTCTGTAGCCCTGTAGTTGTCAAGCCAACCACGGGCCTCTAGGCCGGTTTACAGCGACCCCCAAAAGCGCAATGACGTGGGCACCGTTCAAATCTGCATCCCCTTCCCAGCCACAGGCCGGGTTCACACAACGAAAATGCTTCCCTTCCCGCTGCCCAAGCCACAAACACCGGTGGCAGGTCTGCGAGCTGTAGCCAGGCAGCACCACCACCACCTTCACCCCTGCTCTGGCGGCCTTGTACTCTAGAAACTGTCTCAACTGGGAGAACACCCCTCGCGCTAGCGGGCCGTAGGCCTCACTGTTCGCCCGCCGCCGCTCCGTCTTGCTGCGCGGCTGTTGGTTGGTACGCTCCCTAATCCCAGTCAAGTCTTCCAAGGCAATAAAACGGTGGGTCGCCTGGGCCCTAGAAACAATCGCTAAGGACTCCGTCCCGCTGACGCGAGTGGCGATGCGGTGATTGACCCAGGTTTGAAAGCGCCTCTCCCGACCAGACAG
>NZ_JANSIZ010000063.1:0-15302 GCF_047462315.1 Synechococcus sp. H60.2
GCCAGATAAGCTGCCACGACCCTTTGCCGTAGATCCAAAGAATGGGTTGGCATTCCCTTCTCTCCTTCCTCTTAAAAACTGTACCCTATTTTAAATTAACAGGCTGTAGTATAGAAGGTGTTGCATGTTTTGATCTTTAGAGGTTGACAATGATCTTGTGTATTAGCGATGTTCTCAGTTTAGCAGAATTGCAACAAACCTTGGCCATTATATCCGATGCTGAATTTGTAGATGGCGCCCTGACGGCTGGCTGGAATGCCAGGCTTGTCAAAAATAATAGGCAGATTCCTAAGGGATCCCTCCAGCACCAGAAGATTCAGGAGATTGTCTTTGCAGCTCTAGAGCGCAATTTGCTGTTTCAGATGGCTGCTCGGCCCAAGCTCATTCATTCTATTTTGATTAGCCGCTACGAAGCGGGCATGTCTTACGGCACTCATACCGACGATGCGCTTATGGTTGATCAGCGTCAGCTTATGCGTACAGATATTTCCTTTACCCTATTTCTGAGTGCCCCCGAAGACTATGACGGTGGTGCGCTAAAAATTGAGAGTAGCGAAGGAGAACGAGCCTACAAGCTGCCGGCGGGCGCCTTGATTCTCTATCCTGCTTCGACCTTGCACCAAGTTGAGCCTGTAACCCGCGGGATCCGCTATGCTGCCGTCAGTTGGGTTCAAAGCCTAATTAGGGATCCGCAAGAACGCGAGATCCTCTTTGATTTAGAGACTGTGCGGCTGCAGATGTTTCAGGAATCGGGCAAGACACGCCACTTTGATTTGGTCTCCAAAGTTTACGCGAACCTGCTGCGGAAATGGGCGGAGCTCTAGAGGGATCGAAGAAAATAGAGCAGGGCTTCTCTGTCTTCAGCAGCCATATTTTTAAAGATCTCGCGGGAGCGTTCAGCTTCTCCCCCATGCCAGAGAATGGCCTCCTCGAGGCTGAGAGCGCGGCCATCGTGCAAATAGCCGGAGTAGGGCAGAACTGTCTGCGACAAGCCGATGCCCCACAAAGGGGGGGTGCGCCATTCTCGGCCCGTAGCCTCAAAGTCAGGGCGGCCATCTGCCAGTCCTTCGCCCATGTCATGCAACAGCAAATCGGTGTAGGGGTGGATGACTTGGTTGGCCAGGGCAGCGATCTCATGAATGCCGGTGTGCAGCTCTGGTCGGTGACACTTGGCGCATTGGGCTTGGACGAAGAGCTTTTCACCTTGCTGAACTTGGGGATCCTGCCAAAGGACGCGGCCAGGCACAGCCAGGGTTTGCACGTAAACGGTTGTCGCTTGGAGAGTGTCCTCGTCGATATCTTGGCTGCCATCGGCGGCCGGAAAAAGAGGATTCGTGACACCCATGTCGTTGGCGTAGGCGGCCGCAGTTTGTTGCCTGAGGTTGGGGGTATTGGCTTTCCAACCAAACCGTCCCAGCACCAGACGCTGCTGCTCTTGATCCCAAACAGAGTTGGGGCGGCCAGAGATGCCATCCCCATCAGTGTCGTCGGGATCGGCTGCTTCTAGGATTGCAGACTCGGGAACTGCTTCCAGTAGGCCCGCTCCAAACACCGGCTGGGGGATCCGCAGGGAGATGAGGACAGGCTCAATCGGCGATCCCTCCAGAGTCAACAGCTTCACAACAGGAGAACGAAGCCTGTAGGTGGTTCCGTCGGCGTACTGTCCGGTCTGCTCTACCCAGTGCAACTCCACCTTGGCCTCTGGCCGATAGCCTCGAACGGCCTTTTCTTGAATCTGCGTGCCGATGCCAGGCACAGGGGGAGTGTTGCCATAAGGAGCCATGGCCTCCCATCCAAAAGGCGGGGGATCCCCACTTCTATCCAGGGATCCGACCTGGCTCACCCTAACCACCCGCTGTCCTTTCTCGGGTAGACCGCGGCCGTTTTTGACATGACAACCGGCGCAGGAGTTGTTGTTGAACAGAGGTCCAAGGCCGGGGTTAACAGGCGCTGGAGCCGCTACAAAGTTGGCCTCAAAGGCAATGTCCCCCAGGGCATGCAGCCTGGCCCAGCGGGGATCCAAATTGGGGGCCGGCTGCTCGTAGGCTGTTGAGGTGCGGTTCCAAAGGGTTGTTTCGCCACCCGCTCGCGGGGGCAATGGCTGGGATCCATCTAGGCCGGCGGAAAAAGCCAGAAAGCTCGCTGCCCAAAGAGAGGCCAATCCCAGCATGAACATCTGGAGAAGACGACGCATAGGCTATCAAAATAGCGGCAACTCAACTCTTTTCGGACTTTCTTACTGCTGCAGAAGCGGCACAACTTCCTGAGCAAAGTTATCGAAAGCATCTTCAATTTTTTCCATAGCGGCGGTAATAGATCCACGGGCATTGGCATCGCAAAGGCTTTTTTCGATAGGGTCAGGGATCCCCTGGAGAGCCGCCGCTGCTGCTTGTAACTCCGACTGAATTTGACTATCCAAATTGGGGTTGATGTCCCAGACAAATTGGCTGAGGCCGCGACCTTTTCTATCCCTAAATCCACCCAAGTAAGCATATTGGACGCTGCGCAGGTTGGCCTGAAACTCCGGCAGCGAATGGTGGGCAAAGCGGCTTTCCAAGAGAAAGGGATTTTGCCGGGCGAAGGCTTCGCCAATTTTGACCTTGCCCAGCTCGTCCAACATGCTGAGAATACCTTGGGCTATTTCTTCAGCAGCAGCTTGCAGCGTCAGGTAGCTCTTGCTGCCCTCCCCGGCTTTCACCCATTCTTCGCGAAAAGCAGGCAGCCCTTGCACGCCCTCTGTCCAGCTCTTGAGTAGCTTTTCCGCCGTATCCGCCAAAACCGGGCCAAGGGCAGCCAAGTACTCCCGATCCCGCTCGGTAAAGTCTTGCAAGGACTTGTTGTTATCCACGCCAAAGAGCAGGAAGGCCACGGCATGAAATCCCTTTTGCCCGCTTTCCAACTCGGCCACGGTCTCTGGAGTGAGGGGATCGCCGCTGTTGAGAACTTCCAGCACCTCCACCTCGTTCAGGGGCCATTCGTCCAAATCCGCATCTAGCCACAAGGAAGCCGCCGGCCCGAAGGCAAAAGCCTCGCTCTCCTCCCACGTTAGACGGGCAACAGACCAAGCCTGGCGAGCCGCTTGCAAAGTCTGGGAATTGGGATCTTGCACGAAGGCCTGGATGGCTTGAGACAGGGCCTGGGTATCGGCGGCCAACTGCTCATAGGCAGGGATCACCACCTGATCGGCAAAGTCGATCAAAATCTGCCGATCCTGAAACCGCTGCTCAGGAGAGAGCACAACGGCTGGCCGGCCAAAGCCCGCTCCTTCTTCTCCCCCTTCCCCACCCTCGCCGCCGCCATCCACCGGGATGGGCCGACACTCTGGGTTCATTTGAGCCGCCTGCTGGGGCGAGGCCTGGCTCAGGGCCGGTGGATCCTTTTGGCTTTCCCCGCAAGCAGCCCCGCTAACCAGAACATAAAGCCCTATCCCCGTCCACAGCTTCAGATATCTCGACATCTCCTCTGGGCTCCTTACCCCTCGGCTTGGCCAACTTTGGCTTGATTGTAACCTAGCTATTGAGACTCAATCTTAAGAAAAGAGAGATTTTTTACCACCGGTTGCCACGGGATCCCTCGCTTAGGCCCAACCCTTCAGTGACAACTGCCGCGCACAAAAGCTGTGGAAGGCGAAGTTAACCTGGATTTTAACAAAATTTAACCCCAGGTATATTGATATCTTCTCTCAAGAAGCCTAGAGTGAGTCACAGCTTGCTATTGAGACTCAATCTCAATAGTTGGTTGCGTGTCTCGAAAGGATGTGTCCGTGCGGCCAGAGGCGGGCCTGGGGCAAAGTCTCTGGCCTTTTCCCAAGCAAGCTTGTTTAGAAACGCAAGAGGAGCGAAGATGACAGCGACGATACCGAAGCAAGAAGGGGGATCTAGCTCGCAACACCAGATCCCCTGGTGGGCGGGCAACGCCCGTTTGACCGTTCTTTCTGGCCGGCTGCTGGGGGCGCATGTGGCCCATGCCGGGCTGATCGTTCTCTGGGCAGGGGCGATGACCCTGATCGAGTTGGCCAAGTTTGACCCCAGCCGACCGATGTATGAGCAGGGGCTCATTCTCTTGCCCCACCTGGCCAGCTTGGGGCTGGGGGTGGGATCCGGCGGGGAAGTTTTGGATACGGATATCTACTTTGCGGTGGGAGCGATCCACCTCATCAGCTCTGCCTTTTTGGGGTTTGGGGGCATTTTTCATGCCCTGCGCGGGCCGGCGGTGCTGGATCCCAAAGCTTTTCCCCTGTTTAGCTACGACTGGCAAGACAAAGACAAAATGACCACCATCCTAGGGATCCACCTAGTGCTGCTGGGCCTGGGAGCCTGGCTTTTGGTGCTCAAGGCAATGGTGTTTGGCGGGTTGTTCGACCCGGTGGCGGGAGAAGTGCGCCTAGTGGCTCCCAACTGGAACCCCTTTGGCCACCTGCTGGGCACGGAAGGTCGCCATTGGATAGCCGGGGTGGACACTTTGGAAGACGTGGTGGGCGGCCACCTCTGGCTGGGCCTGCTCCTGGTGGCAGGTGGGATTTGGCATATCGTGACCAAGCCTTTTGCCTGGGCAGAACGGATTTTTGTCTGGTCTGGGGAAGCTTATCTTTCCTACAGCTTGGGAGCTTTGGCCTTGATGGGGTTTATTGCCGCCTATTGGGTTGCCGTCAATCCCGTCGTCTATCCCGAAGTTTTCTATGGGCCGCTGCTGCGGGTGGGCTTGGATCGCTATCCCTTTTTTGAGCAAGGGGGGGCTCTCACATCTAGGGTTTGGCTGGCCAATGCCCACTTTTGGCTGGCCTTTTTCTTCCTTCAGGGTCACCTTTTCCATGCCCTAAAAGCACGAGGATTCAATTTCCGTACTGGCAGAGTAGAGCTTGCTGCGCAGCAGGTCTAACGACAATCTGGCCATCTAATTTTGGGCTTTGCACTTGCAGTTTCGAGGTAGGAGCAATGGCAAAAATAGGTCTATTTTTCGGCACTCAAACCGGAAATACCGAAAGAGCTGCTGAGATGATTCAAAAAGAGCTGGGCGAAGACAATGTGGATTTGATCAACATTGCCGAGGCCAGTATTGAGGACTTTGAGAAGTACGACTACTTAATTATCGGCTGTCCAACCTGGAACATTGGGGAGCTGCAGGCCGATTGGGATGGGTTTTTTCCCAATTTGGATGAAATCGATTTTTCCGGTAAGACGGTGGCCTACTTTGGAGTTGGGGATCAGTTAGGCTATCCCGACAACTTTCAAGATGCCATGGGGATCCTAGCCCAAAAAATCGCCGAGCGTGGCGGCAAAAATGTCGGCTCCTGGCCCACAGAGGGCTACGAGTTCAATGAGTCCAAGGGAGTGGTTAACGGCGAATTTGTCGGCCTTGCCCTGGATGAAGACAATCAGCCGGAGCTGACGGAAAAACGAATTAAAGAGTGGACGGCCAAACTCAAAACACTCTTCAATCTGTAATCTCAAACCCGGCTTCTTAACTTGTTGTGGATACTGTGGGAGTTTGTCATGACTGGCGCAGTTCTATCTTCATCACCTACCTCTGCCGAGGGATCCCCTCAGGTCAGTTGGTTGGCGGGCAATGCTCGCTTGGTAAATCTGTCCGGAAAGCTGCTGGGGGCCCACGTGGCCCATGCGGGGTTGATCATGCTGTGGGCCGGCGGCATGACCCTGTTTGAAGTGGCCCACTGGGATCCGGCTCAGCCCATGGGCAGCCAAGGGCTGATCTTGCTGCCCCATTTGGCCACGTTGGGTATCGGCGTCAACGCAGAGGGGGTGGCCACGGATCCCTATCCCTTTTTTGTGGTGGGCGTTCTGCACCTGATTGCCTCGGCGGTGCTGGGGGCAGGAGGGATCTTCCATGCCCTTTTGGGGCCGGAGGTGCTGCCCAAAGGAGAAACCTTGGCCCAGTTTTTCGGCTACGACTGGGAAGACGACGACAAGATGACCACCATCCTGGGGATCCACCTGCTGCTGTTGGGGCTGGGGGCTTGGTTGCTGGTGGCCAAAGCGCTCTTCTGGGGAGGGCTGTACGATGCTCACCTGGGCCGCGTACGGGTGGTAACGGATCCCACCCTCAATCCGCTGCGGATCTTCGCCTACCTGACGCCGCTGGTGGGCCAGCAGGGCATGGCTGCTGTGGATAACCTAGAAGATCTGGTGGGAGGGCACATCTACGTTGGCCTGCTTTGCGTCTTGGGGGGATGGTGGCACATAGCCACACGGCCCTTTGCCTGGGCCAAGCAGATCCTGATCTACTCGGGCGAAGCCTACCTCTCCTACAGCCTGGGGGCCCTGGCCTACATGGGCATCTTGGCGGCCTATTTTGTCAGCGTCAACGAGATTGCCTATCCGGTGGCTTTCTACGGGCCGCTGGGGCTGGCTGCCGACGAGATGGGTGTGGTGAGCAGCCGCACCTGGTTGGCCACAGCCCACTTTGTCTTGGGGATCCTGTTTTTGGCAGGGCACATCTGGCATGCCATCCGGGCGCGGGCGGCAGCCAACGGCTTTGACTTCCAGCGCGGGGGCTGGGTGCGAGCCACAGATCCGCAGGTGGGCAACTTGGAGACGCCGGTAAACCAGGGGGATCTCACCCTGCTGCTGCTGCAAAACCTGCCCATCTACCGGGAGGGCTTGTCGCCCTTTCTGCGTGGCTTGGAGATTGGCATGGCCCATGGGTACTTTCTGGTGGGGCCGTTTTACAAGCTAAGTCCGCTGCGGGATTCGGAGCAGGCCCTGACAGCAGGGACGCTGGCGACCATCGGCCTGGTGCTGATCCTGACGGTTTGTCTCTCCGTTTACGGACGGGTGTCCTTTCCGCGCTCGCGGCTGGTGGCGGTGGTCAATACCCCCTACGGCGAGGTGGCCTATCCGACGCCAGGGGTGCAACTGATGGCGGAATCGCAGGGATCCCCTCAGCCGGTGCGCCTGCCGGCAAGCTCGGAGGACTTGCCCGAAAACTTGCGCACCCGCGCCGGTTGGAGCCAGTTGGCCGGAGGGTTTCTGGTGGGCGGTGTTGGCGGTGCCCTGTTTGCCTACATGCTCTTGAGCAGCGGCGATGTGGTAGCCCAGATTTTGCCGGGGCTGTAAAGCAGGGTTGAGGCTTCTCAAAGCAGGGGAGGGGAGATCCTCATCCCCTCCTCTCTGTCCCGATCTGCCCGGTTTGGATAGTTCTGCCGATTTCTAGAACTCTTGTTTGTGAAGCTTTTGTCAGCCACCGGCTTCAATCTTTCGACAGTCGAAATGGGACGGCCAAAATGAGTTTAGGTTCCGCTTCCGCGCTCTCTTTTGAGGCACTTTATTTGGGTGTTTCTCCCAGTCTCAAGCTTTTCGACCGGCCTTTGCTGGGATCCCTGGGAAAATGTTTCCGTGTGGCCTACTGGGAGTATCACCAAACCCAGGATGAGCCCTGTAGTTTAGAGACAGTCGTGACGCTACTATACGAATACCTGAAGGCTTGGGATCGACCGGTGCACCTCATCGGCCATGGCTTGAGCGGGGTGGTCGCCTATCTTTTCGCGTGCCACTATCCCCAACGGGTACGGTCTCTGACCCTGCTGGCAGTGTCCGATCAGCCTGCCGCTACCTGGCACGCCCATTTCTACCTGCAACGAAAAATGTTTTTCTGTAGCCGAGAACAGCTCCTGGTGCGTATAGCCCAGAGCCTTCTGCCCACTTCAGAACAGTGGCGAGCGCGCTCACTCTCCTATGCTCTGGCTAAAGACTTAGATACTTCCCCCATACCTCACTCCCTATTTCAGGTGATAGCGATTCCAGCTCGGAAAGTTTCGGTGCCGATGTTGGTTTGCGCCAGCAAGGATGACCCCATTGTGGATCCTGCTGCGCTCGAGAAGTGGAAAAACCACTTAAAGCCGGGGGATCAAATGTGGCTTTGCCCTGGAGGGCGACACTTTTTTCACTATTCTTTTCCAAGTTTGGTCAATCTGAAAATCATGGATTTTTGGCAGGAACTGCGCAAACTTCAGCCCAGCATGGCCTAAGGCGGCTGGATCTTCGCGGGATGATGGACACGGCCGCTCATTCAAACACTGGAGGAGCCCCGTTTGCCGCCCAGGTCGAGCCCCTCACAACAGAAAAACGGGCAGGGGTGGAAGGAGGCCATTGAGCTGCCGGTAGAATTGATAGAATGAGGCCGGCCCCCCGACTTGGATAGGGAATGGGCTTGACTGTGGGATCCGCGACTATGTTCGACAAACTGCTCTTTCCCATCGACAACTCGCGTGAGACCAGCCACGCCTTGCCCTTAGTGGCAGACATAGCGCAGCGCTACAAAAGTCAGGTGTACCTGCTCTCGGTTCTGGATGCTGCGGAGCTGGACGCGGAGCGGGCAGAACAAGCCCGGCAGAACATCCAGAACCTGCTCAAACAGACCGAGCTGGGCCTCCAGCAAATTGGCATCAGCAGCGTCAAGAGCGAGTATCGCGAGGGAAAAGTGCCCTTTGTGATCTGCGATGTGGCAGACGAGCTGGAGATCAGCCTGATCGTGATGGGATCCCGCGGCCTCAGCTTGTCTGCGGAGGGGCGGAACAACTCCGTCAGCCACCGGGTGATCGACCTCGCCCCTTGCCCGGTGCTGGTGGTGCCTTGAGGGGCAAGGATCCCGGCAAGCATTCTCTGGTAGAGTACACTGAGGCTGGCTCTTGCTCAATCGAACTTGCCGAATCTAATGTTGCCTTGTGTAACAGCAAGGCAGCTACGATTTGTCTTGTCTAAAAGTCTGCAGTACAACGAAGAGCGAGATACAGCTTTCTCCGCCTCTGTGAGAATCCCGTGGAGGGGTGGGATCCCTGTCATGCAAAAGAAGCATCTGATTGGTATGAGCGTCACTCAGTGTTGCTGGGAAAAGCTGTAAGCTCCATTGCTATTCGTTAGTTCCACCCTTTAGGAAGCGTCATGGAAAGTCGTGGTTACAACAAGGCCTCCCAGAAGACCTTCGAGGTGATGCGGCATTTCGCAGAAACCTACGCCAAACGTACCGACACTTTTTTCTGCTCCGATCCTACGATTACGACAGCAGTGATCGAAGGCTTGGCTCTGCACAAAGAGCAATTGGGCGCTCCGCTCTGTCCCTGCCGCTTTTACGAAGACAAAGAGGCGGAAGTGAAAGCCGGCTATTGGAACTGCCCCTGCGTGCCAATGCGCGAGCGAAAAGAATGTCACTGTATGCTCTTCTTAACCCCAGACAACCCCTTTGCCGGCACCAGCCAAACCCTAGTGGAGGTGCCCCTAGAATACCAAACAAAATAACCGGCAAGGTACCTGTCCTTGGAGGAAACGATCGGGCCGGGGAAGGGCGACAAAGATCGGTATAATCAGGGAATAGTTGGGTAGTTGCTATTCGCAGGAGGAGGAAACTTATGACTCCCTCACTTGCTAACTTTCTCTGGAGCTTGGTGTACGGCGCAGTGGTGCTAGGGCTTCTCTTCGGCGCCATTGTCTTCGTCAGCCAAAGAGATAGGGTGCGTCGTCGCTGAGTCTCCCGCTCGCCAGGGCTTGTCTGCGGATCGCCCATCGCCCCTTATGATCAAAAGCTGATCTGGCGACATCCTGGGAGCGTTGACCCACCCCCTGCATTACTGGCGGCAAAAAAACCGCTACTACCACGAGGATCTGGAGCGGCTACACCGCTTCTTCGTTCCTCCAGGCCTGCGCATTCTGGAAATCGGCTCCGGCACCGGATCCCTGCTCAATGCTTTGCAGCCCAGTTTTGGGGTGGGGATTGACTGGGACGCGGAGATTGTTGCCCAGGCGCAGAGGCAGTTTCCCCACCTTCACTTTCGGGTTCGGGATGCCCACACGCTGGACAAGCAGGATCCCGTCTTAGCGGAGCCCTTTGACGTTATTTTGCTCGTCAATACCCTGGGCTACCTGACGGATATTCAGCAGGTTCTTGAGCAGTTGCGCCGTTTTTGTACCCCGCGCACTCGCCTGATCCTCTCCTACCACAACCCCCTCTGGGAGCCGCTGCTGGGCCTGGCGACTGTCCTCAAGCAGCGCATGCCCTTGCCGGCAGCCAACTGGCTCTCGGCAGGTGACGTGGCCAATTTGCTGCACCTGGCAGGGTACGAGGTCATTCAGCAGGGCAAGCGGCTGTTGCTGCCGCGGCGGATCCCATTGCTTTCGACGCTGATCAACCGCTTCATTGCCCCCTTGCCCGGGATCAACGCCCTCTGCCTGACTGAATACACGATCGCCCGCCTCCAGCCCGATCCCGCCTGGGATCCCCCCCCTGAGGAGCAACCTTCTTGCACGGTGGTGATCCCGGCCCGCAACGAGGCAGGCAACATCCGCCGCTGTGTGGAGCAGTTGCCCGAAATGGGATCCCGAACTGAGATCATCTTTGTGGAGGGGCATTCCAGCGACGACACTTGGGCTGAGATCCAGCGGGTTCAGGCCGAATACCAAGGGATCCGCACCATCCGGGCCCTCCGGCAAGAGGGCAAGGGCAAGGGAGATGCGGTGCGCAAGGGGTTTGCCGCGGCCAGTGGCGATGTGCTGATCATTCTCGACGCCGACTTGACCGTCCAGGCGGAAGACCTCCCCAAGTTTTTCCGGGCGGTGGCCTCCGGGCGGTGCGACTTTGCCAACGGCTGCCGCCTAATCTATCCCCTGAAACCAGAAGCGATGCCGCACCTTAACCAGTGGGCCAATCGTTTTTTTGCCGCTCTCCTCTCCCACATTCTCGGCATCCGCATCAAAGACTCCCTCTGCGGCACCAAGGCCCTGTGGCGGGAGGACTATTGGCAGATTGTCAAGCTGCGGCAAGAGTGGGGAGATTTTGACCCGTTTGGGGATTTTGACCTGTTGCTAGGGGCGGCCAAGCGCACCCTCAAGATCCTGGACATCCCCGTGCGCTACTTCCCCAGAACCTATGGCCGCTCCAACATTCAACATGTGCGGGACGGGCTGCGGCTGCTGCAAATCTGCGCTTTTGCCCTCAGCCGCTTCAAGGGATCCTGAGCCCTAACCCCTTCAGCACGGTTTTGATCCAGACAGGCCGCTTCCCCATCCGGATCCCTGCCCAGCCTCCCAGAAGTTGTTACAATAGTTAGCCATTGAAAAGTGTATGGATCAGCCCTGAGAAAAACCGCCACAGGAAAAAACAATGGGGGAATCCGTATTGAGCAGGCTCGGCCAGTGGATCTCAAGTACTCCCCTACGCTCCCTCAATCGAGCCTATGAAGCTGCCCTGCGCATCAAAGCCATCGAAGACCGCTACTTTCAGGGGGAATCCATCGGCAGCAACGGAACCCACGGCCAAAACACCAGCCGCTACTTTCAGATCCAATTGCGCCAGGAATTGCGCCAAATCGATCTTAGTTTAGCCGAGTTCAGGGCCAGTAGCGTTTTTTCTCGCCTGCCGGATCCCGCGCAAAATGGCAGCGGCCCTCCCTTCTCTTCCGACAAAGATCAGGCCAAAGAGGCCCCCGTCGGCCCTTCCGAAAACGACGGCAAAGACGCTGCAAATGGCCGACAAAGTCGGGATCCCTCTATCTTGGAAAAGCTAGAGTTTATCGATCAGGTGACCTCGCGATACAAGCGCCCCGCTGCACCACCCAAGTTCACCTCCCCTCCGCCCAAGTCTCAAGAGCAACAAGAGCAACCAGAGCCCCTGACCTCAAGCCAGCCGGAGCCCTCCGACCCCTCCATCAAAACTAATCTTGCTAAGACAAACCCCGACAACAGCAATGCCCCGGTTGCCTCTAGAACGGCCCTCTTGCCCCGCTCCATCCTGCGTACGGCCAACCAGATCCGCCGTGAGCTGGGTTCGCAAGCGGAAGAAGAGCTACTGCAGGAGTATCGCAGCCAACGCACACGTACACTGGTGGCAGTTCGGTTTTTGCTGCTGTTGGCCATTTTGCCGCTGCTGGCCCAGATCTTCTCAAAACAGTTCCTGTTCGGGCCGTTGTTGGATCGCTTTCAGTCGCGGCAGCCCACCATCTTGGCTCTGAGCTACGAATTTCAAGAAAAGGCCCTCTCCGAGTTTGAGTTTTTCAAGGAAAAAATAGAGTTTGAGCGGGCCTTACACCACCAATCTCCAGAGCTCGACCTGGAATCCGAAGACCAACTGTCCAGGAAGGCAGAGGAGTTGCTGCAAAAATACAGCCGTAAGAATTTAGAAGGCCTCAAGAACGTCCTCGCTGACGTGCTATCGCTGCTGGTGTTTGGCTGGCTGATCTTTATCGGACGCGAGGAAATTGAAGTTCTCAAGTCTTTTTTGGATCGCCTGATCTATGGCCTTAGCGACAGTGCTAAGGCTTTTATCATTATCCTCTTCACCGACGTGTTCGTCGGCTACCACTCTCCCCACGGCTGGGAGGTGCTGCTGAGCAGCTTAGCTGACCACCTAGGTTTGCCAGAAAACCGCAATTTTATCTACGGCTTTATTGCCACTTTTCCCGTTTTTCTCGACACACTCTTTAAGTACTGGATCTTCCGTTACTTGAACCGTGTATCGCCGTCGGCAGTGGCCACCTACCACGCCATGAACGATTGAGGGTTCGCAGTTGCCTTCATTGGAGAATCCAGGCCGCAGCCCTCACCCCCAGCCCCTCTCCCAGAGGGAGCTGCCCTCACCCCCGGCCCCTCTCCCAGAGGGAGAGGGGAGCTGGGGAGCGGCCTAACGAGTCGTTTCGTTGCCGTTGGAAACAGCCCTAATTTGAGTTCCCTGAGTTAGCTGCGCAGGCGCAAGGACTGGCGATGGCAAAACCCGCAGACAAACCAACGCTCCAGTTCGGCGGCAGGGGTAGGGCAGCCACAGGCGGGGCAAGGGAACAGATTTTGCTGAGTCTGCCGTTGTTTGACCACTCTCGCCCAGCGCTCGAAAGCCACTTTCGGATCCGAGATGGGCTGTTTGGGGGGAGCGTTGCGGCAAGATCCAGGGCGTTGTCCATCTTGGGCAGCGAGGCGGGGGGGGCCATAAAACTTGCTGGTCAACTCCGCATCAGGGTGGGGAGCGACCGGGTTGGATCCCTCGTGCCAAGCGCCGGGGCTAAAGCGAATGTCGCTGAGGGGGGGGTGCAGGCGGCTGTTGAGTTTTCTGAGAATGAGTTGGCGTTGTAAGGTTAAGTTTTGCGCCCAGGACGGGGTAGAGGTGGCTACCTGCAGCACCTGGCGGCGCACGTTGAGGGGATGGGTTTGCGCTGCTACCGCCTCTCCCACCACTTCCGGCCAAAGCTGCCTTAGGAGCTGCATTTGCTTCAGTTCAGCCCAACACGGATGGCTGCCAAAGCTACCCAGTGCCTCATCTAACCGTCGCAGCATGGTGTCGATAGGGATAGCTCAGGAAACGCCGTTTTGGTCTTCCAGCGATTTTGCCGCTTCGCTGAGGGCGGACTGGATGGAAGCGGCATCGGGCAGGGAACGGGAGCCGCCATTGAGGCTGACAAGTCCCTCCAGGCTGCGAATGTGAATATCCTGCTGCGGGAAAGGAATGCGGATCCCACGCCGCCGAAACTCGGCCTCGATGGCGAAGTTCAGCTCGCTGATCAAGACAAATTGATCCTGGGGACGGTTGATCCACACCAGCAGCTCAAAGTTGAGGGAAGAGGGGCCAAAAGACTTGAGCCAGACTTGGGGGGCGGGGCTGCTCAACACCCGAGCATTTTCTTTGGCAGCGCTGAGCAGAGCTTCGGTAACCAGGGCCGTATCGGAGCCATAGGCCACGCCGACGGGAATGTGAATGCGACAGCGGGGATCCCGGTAGCTCCAGTTCACCACCTTTGACTCGGTGAAGCGGGAGTTGGGCACAATCACAAAGATGCGATCCAAAGTGCGCAGGACGGTGGCCCGCGGGCCGATGCGCTCCACGGTGCCGAGCAGGTTGTCCACTTCCACCAGATCCCCGATTTGGATGGGGCGCTCCAGCAAAATAGCGATGTAGCTGATGTAGTTGTTGGAGAGGTTTTGCAGGCCAAAGCCGATCCCCAAACCCACCGCCCCGGCAATCACCGCCAGGGATCCCAGATTCAGGCCGCTGAAGGGCAAGACCAAGAGGATCCCGAACAGCGTGAGGATGTACTTGAAGATGGCCGTTGTAGACTCCTGGGTGCCCAGATCCAGTCCCAGCCGGCTCAGAAACCGCTGCTTAAAGCCAACGCTGACGTAGTGGGCAACGGTGAAGACCAAAACGGCCAGCCCAAAGAAGACCAGTAAGCTGGCAATGGAGACGCTGGAATTGGGCAGCGGTTGGGTGAGGACGCCCAGCGCCGTGGCCACCACCCGCCCCAAGCCCAGGTAAAAAGCGCGCTGAAACGGTCGCAGGGCGGGTATGAAGCTGATGCCGCGATCCAGCGAGATGCCGGCAATGAGAATTGCCCCCACGCCTCGCAGGAGCACTCCCCCAATGTCGATCCAGGTTCCCCAGGCCGGGCCGGCCTGGAGCTCCAGCCACCTCTGCAGGCGAACTAGGCTGCGGTCGAACAGCCGCCAGAGAAAGAACCCCAGCGCCAATGTGGCCAGACCGGCCAAGATGGTGAGAGCCAGCACGCGCGGATCCTGCGCCCGCTGCAGATCCAGCCGATCCTGCCGGTACTCGGCAATGGCTTGTTCCAGCCGTCGCGCCCAAGTGTTGGCCACCAGACGCACGTCGTTGAGGCCCACCTGGCCCAGCGGCACCCTGCGCTCGGCGGCGGCATCGGCATAGGTGACGGTAAACAGATACCGCTGGGTGGCCTCAAAGCGGCCCCTTTCTCCCAGGCGGAGGACGTACTGGCCATTGGCATCCTGGGCCACCCGCACCTCCGGCTCTGGCAACTGACCTTCTTCCAAGAAGCGCTCAATGATGGCCCGCACGTTATCGGCCCGCACATCGCTGGGGTACTCTGCCGTCTGCAGGCGAAACACCGGAATGTTCCCCACCAAGACTTCTGTGCCCTCTTGGCCGGTAAAGGAGATCCCCAGTGGGCTAGGGGTCGGGGAGGGGGATCCCTCAGGAGTTGGCACTTCGGCAGGGGTGGGGCCGGTTTGGAAAAAGCCGGGATCCCGAAATTCAAGGGCCTGAGCCACCGGGATCCCAGCAGCCTTGGAGACCGGAGCAGGCAGGAGCCAGAGGCCGATCCCGGCTATCAGCCCCACCGCCAAGGCCGCTCCCTTCAGCAGGACAGAGTCTCGAATGGCTCGTTGGACACGAACGTCCATTGTCTCGGGGATCCCTAGGATGCTGCTGTAAGCCTATGGTGGCACAAGCAAATCCCGATTTTGGCCGATCCAAGCGAGGACTTTAACGTAAGGTGCGGAATTCCCCACCGTCTATACGGTGGGGATGGATAGCACCCTCTGACTGATTCTGGATGTATT
>NZ_JANSIZ010000064.1:0-15207 GCF_047462315.1 Synechococcus sp. H60.2
ATACATCCAGAATCAGTCAGAGGGTGCTATCCATCCCCACCGTATAGACGGTGGGGAATTCCGCACCTTACGTTAAACCTGGCCGGAATCTGCCTTGGTCTCCAGAGAGACTCAAGGAGAACGGGCCATTGCCGCCTACACAGCGGGGCAGCTTGGTAGCCTTGCACGGCGGGGCGGAAAAGCTCGCAAGCAACTTGAGTTGCTCTCCCTTCGCGCCAGCGGGCCCGAGACCTTTAGTATAGTAGCCAGTAACGTAGTATAGTAGCCAGTAACGCTTGGCGTTCCCTGGTGGAAGACCCGACCAGGGCATAGTGTGGGGGCGTTACTCAGCAAAGTAAGCAGAACCTCAGGGCTTTACCCTAGGGAACTGGGTAGGAGCGTCTTGACAGCGCCTTCACGAGTCCGCGTGTGGACTGCGTAACAATCCCCCGCCTTTGGTTGGGGAAGTGTCAATAGGGGTAGAAAGCCTCCGGGATCCCTATGGTGCCCCTGATCATCGATTGCGACCCCGGCCAAGATGACGCAGTGGCCCTGCTGCTGGCAATGGCGTCACCTGAGCTGCAAGTGCTGGGCATTACCACGGTGGCCGGCAATGTCTCTGTGGAAAAAACCAGCCGCAACGCCCGGCAGATCTGCGAGCTGGCCGGTCAGCCGCAGATGGGGGTCTATGCCGGCTGTCCCCGCCCGCTGTTGCGCCCGCTGCAGACCGCCGAAGAGGTGCATGGCAGAAGCGGGATCGACGGGGCCAACTTGCCGGAGCCACAGATGCCGCTGGGATCCCTGCACGCCGTGCAGTACCTGATCGAGACCTTGATGGCGGCGCAGGAGCCGGCTACCCTAGCGCTCCTGGGCCCGATGACCAACTTGGCAGTGGCCCTGGTGCAGCAGCCCCGCATCGTGGAGCACATCCGACGTCTGGTGTTCATGGGGGGATCTGCCTTTGAGGGGAACACCACCCCTGCCGCCGAGTTCAACATCTTCACCGATCCCCACGCCGCCCAGATTGTGCTCAGCGCCGGGATCCCCGAGGTGGTGATGCTGGGCCTGAACGTTACCCAGCAAGTCCTCAGTACGCCGGAGCGGATCGAGCGGATCCGCGCCCTCGGCACGCGGGTGGGGCAGACAGTGGCCGACATGCTCGCTTTCTACGGCAAGTTCGACATCCGGCGCTACGGCCTGCCGGGGGGACCCCTGCACGATCCCTGTGTAGTCGCCTACCTGTTGCAGCCGCAGTTGTTCGAGCTGAAGCCCTGCTACGTGGAGGTGGAGACGGCTAGCCCCCTCAATCTGGGTCGGACAGTGGTGGATCGCTGGGGGCTGAGTGGCCGCCCCGCCAATGTGCAGGTAGCTTTTGGGGTGGATGCCGAGGGGTTTTACCGCCTGCTCACCGAGCGCTTAGGCCACTATCGATAGTCGAGGTCGTCGAAGGAGGTCGAGGTGAACCCTACCAGCCCAGTCTTAGTTCCCAAGCCAGCGTGGCTCAACCTGCCCACCGCCATCACCTTGCTACGCCTTGGAGGGATCCCTTGGATTCTGCTGGGGCTGGGCCTGGGATCCCCGCTGGGGGAAGGACTGGCCCTCTGGGCGTTTTTGCTGGCGGCGGCAACGGATTGGCTGGACGGCCACTTGGCCCGCCGCTATGGGTTGGTGACCGATGTGGGCAAGGTTCTGGATCCCCTGGTGGACAAGCTGCTGGTGTTGGCCCCGCTGCTGGGCCTGCTGGAGCTGAGGCGGATCCCGGCCTGGGGAGTCTTTTTGCTGGTGGGGCGAGAGCTGGTCATTGCCGGTTGGCGGGCCAACCAAAGCCAGATCCGCGGCGCCAACCACTGGGGCAAAGCCAAGACGGTCGCCCAAATCCTGGCTATCGCTCTACTGATCTTGAACTGGCCTATCGGGATTCCCTGTTTTTGGGTGGCGGTGGCCCTCACTCTGATCTCGGGGTTGGCGTATTTGTACACCGACCATGCCGCGTCGGATGCCTCTGCCGGCTTTGCCAAGGAGAGAACCCCTGCCTGATCGCGGCAGCGGGACGGAGTCCTTGGATTGCGTCCCTGAGCAGCGTATCCTCGGCCTCGACCCGGGGTTGGGGACAGTGGGTTTTGGCTGCATCCTGGCAGGTGCCGGCGGACTTCGATCCCTGGACTACGGAGTCATCAGCACCCCTGGGGAGCAATCAATCCCGGAACGGCTGCAAACCCTCTACGAGGATCTCAAGGAGCTGCTGCGGCAGTTTCAGCCCCATCAGGTGGGGTTGGAAAAGCTCTTCTTCTACAAAATGGGCAACACCATCCCCATCGCCCAGGCGCGGGGGGTGATCCTACTCGTCCTAGCCCAGCATCATCTGGTGCCGGTGGAGTTCACCCCTGCCCAGGTGAAGCAAAGCCTGACGGGCTACGGACGCGCCGACAAGCAGGCCGTGCAAGCCGCTGTGGCCCGCGAGCTCAATCTGCCCAGCCTGCCCCGCCCCGACGATGCTGCCGATGCCCTAGCTATTGCCATCACCCTTTGGCACCACCGCTTTGCTTAGGAATCGGTCGGTGTGGCTCCGTCGAGATCGCTAAACTAGACTCAGTAGCGCAAAAAGCAAAGCCTTATGCCTTCCTCTTCTGTGGACGTACGTGAGCTACCCCTGTTTCCCCTGCCAGAGGTGGTGTTGTTTCCGGGTCGCCCCCTGCCGCTGCACATTTTCGAGTACCGCTATCGCATGATGATCAACACCATCCTGGAGACGGATCGCCGTTTCGGGGTGCTGATGTTCGATCCCCA
The DNA here is from genome assembly GCF_047462315.1 of Synechococcus sp. H60.2. Lineage (NCBI taxonomy): Bacteria > Bacillati > Cyanobacteriota > Cyanophyceae > Synechococcales > Synechococcaceae > Synechococcus > Synechococcus sp. H60.2. The sequence goes on from NZ_JANSIZ010000064.1 coordinate 2,767, forward strand.
GACGGGATCCCCGGTGCGGGTGGGCTGTTGTGCCGAGGTGTTGCAGGTGCAGCGGTTGCCGGATGACCGCATGGACATTTTGACCTTGGGGCAGCAGCGCTTCCGGGTGTTGAACTACGTGCGGGAGAAACCCTTCCGGGTGGGGCTGGTGGAGTGGATCGAGGATGAGCCGACCACCGCGGATTTGCAGGGCTTGGTGCAGCAGGTTTCCACCCTACTTCAGGATGTGGTGCGCCTCTCTGGCAAGCTGATGGAGCGGGATACGGAGCTGCCGGAGCAACTGCCCACCACCCCGATAGAGTTGTCCTACTGGATTGCCAGCCACTTTCACGGGGCTCCCCGGGAGCAGCAAGCGCTGCTGGAAATGGTCAGCACCGAAAATCGCCTGCGGCGGGAAGCTGAGATCCTCGAGTCCACCCGCAAGCACTTGGCCGCCCGCACTGCCCTCAAGGATTTGTTCTCCGAAATCTCCTAAAATTTCTTGGGATCGCTTGAGCTGACTGCACCTGCACAAAAAGACCCAGGCCACGAGGGGGCTGTCAGCCCTCCAGCTCCTCGCGTTGCCACCCGTCTCAACAGCGGCTGCAAAAGCCGGCTGGGGTTTAGTTTTTGTCTAGGGATCCGATGTCCTACCCTCGCCGCTATCTGCGCTTTGCCTCCCGGGTTCTGGGCCGGGAAATGGAGATGCTCCACTTTGGGCATCACGGCTACCCGCTCATCTGCCTACCCACCAGCAATGGGCGTTTTTTCGACCTGGAAGATCGCGGCATTATCGCCAGCCTCGGCCATCACTTGGAACAGGGCTATTTGCAGGCCTTTTGCGTGGAAACCCTGGATTGGGAGACCTTGTTCAACCGCGAGCTGGACGTGCCCCAACGGCGGGATCGCTGGCTCTTGCTGGAGCGGCACTGGGTAGAAGAGCTGATCCCCTACGCCAAGGCCGCAGCACAAAATGACTTTCTGGTGGTGGCAGGCTTCTCTCTGGGGGCCACCCACGCCGTCAACCTCACCTGTCGGCACCCCGGCCTGGTGCGCCGCTGTCTGGCACTGGGGGGGCCTTACGATGTAGCGGCCCTCGGCCCTGTCACCGGCTGGGATCCCCAACCGGCGGAGCAGGAGCTGTACTTCATCAACCCCTTGGCCTACATGTCCAACATGAGCCGACAACTCTGGGAGCAACTGGGCGGGCAAAATACCGAGCTAAAGCTGCTCACCGCCCACCGTGACCACTGCCTCAACGACAACCTGCGCCTGGCAGAAGTCCTCCGCCGCAACCACATCCCCCATCACCTGGAGGTGTGGGAGGGGGATCACGACTGGCCCACTTGGCAAGCGCAAATCCGCGCCTTCGCGTAGGATCCCGCCCAGAAGAGCTCGCCGAAAATCGCGAAGGCACCAACATTGCAGAAAATATAGTCATTGGTTCAAAGCAAAAGAGCCTTTTTGATGATCGAGGACTACTGGGTTGGCAGCCTGCACTTTAGCGAGCCTTTTGGGGACGACACCCTGGCCCGCCTCAACGCTCTTCCGCCCGTTCAAGCTCGCAACGGCAAAACCTACAAGATCCAGGCCGAACATGTCACCATTCACGAGGTCAACCTCGACTACCGCACCAAGTATCGCCTCATCCTGGATCGCTTCAGCTACCTTTACCCGCAGGCTATCGGCCTGTTTATGGGCTTTGCTTTTCGGGGAGTGTACCTCATCAACAACCCCTTTAGCTTCTACTACTACCTGCGCAACAAGGATGCCGCCTATATGGTGGTCAAAGAGCTGGGGATCTCCATTCCAAAGACTTACATCCTACCTCCCAAAGAAGCTCCGGCTTTGAAAGCAGAAGACTTTAAGTATCACAAGTTTTTCGATTGGCAGGGGATGGCAGAAGATCTCGGCTGGCCAATTGTCATCAAACCAGCAGAAGGACGGGAGGCGATTGGGGTGGAAATTGCCTACAACATGGAGCAGCTCCTCTACTTTTACGACCGCTCCGGATCCCAGGTGATGATGATCCAGGAGAAGGTTAAAAGTCCCTATCCCTGGCAAATTCGTGCCCTCTGCATTGGCCGAAAGATTATCCCTATTAAATACATCTTTCGTAAGTTCGATGCCAGTGAGTACTTATTTGATCCAGAGTTTCTCACGCCAGAGATGGGCAAAAAAGTTATCGATACGTGCCGGATTATCAATCGGGCATTGGGCTATGAAATGAACTCGGTAGAGCTGTTCATTGACGAGCAGGGAGAGCTGCAAGCCATTGACTTTAACAATCCGGTGCCTGATGGCCGCCTCAAGGCTTTGGGGGAAATTTTTTATAACGATTACCAGCAAGCCCTTTGCGATCTGGTCGTAGATATTGTGCGGGAACAGCGTCCTTTCGACTTCTTGCCCCCAGATGTCAACCGCTTTGCCCAGATTGCCCGGCGGGCCGACCTCACCCGTGAGCAGAAGTTTCAGATGGCTCTGGAATTGGCCAACCACTACTACGAGCCCAGGGATCCCGAATAAAATAACTTAACAAAGGCACGGTCTAGCGCTGGGAAAGTTTTGAGCTGGGCAAAGAGCAGTTGTCTAGCTTTCGCCGATGTGGCCCTTGAGGTGCAGGGATTCCATCCTAGGTTGAACTTAGAGGAGGGATCCCCTCCCAGCCGAGGCAGGGCAAGTTGGTCTATCCGGACAGGCAAATGTCAACTGGTTTGAAATTGCGCTGGTGCCACGATATTCGCGGGATCCCAGCATCTGCCTGGCAAGCGCTGCAGACGGAGCGCACCTCTCCATTTTTGGAATACGAGTGGCTGCACAGCCTAGAAGCTTCCGGTTGCGCCAGCCGCAACACGGGGTGGCTGCCCTGTCACCTGCTGGTGGAGTCGGATGGGCAACTGATCGCCGCTGCCCCCTTGTATTTGAAAAGCCATAGCCAGGGCGAATTTGTCTTCGACCAAGAGTGGGCTGCGGTTGCCAGCCAACTGGGAGAACGCTACTACCCTAAGCTCATTGGCATGGCTCCTTTTACGCCGGCCACCGGCTATCGCATTCTTGTCCATCCAGACTACTCGGAAGCAGAGGTGTGGCCGTCGATGCTGGCTGCTATCGATCGCTTCTGCCAAGACAACGATATTTCGGTGTTCAGCCTGCTCTATGTGGACTTAGACTGGCGGGCCCAACTGGAGGCCGATGGATTGACTCCCCGAATTACCCACAACTACCAGTGGCACAATCCCGGCTATCGCTCTTACGAAGACTTTTTGAGCCAGTTCAACGCCAACCAGCGGCGCAACATCAAGCGAGAGCGGGCCGCCATGGAAAAAAGCGGCATAGAACTCAAGATCTACACCGGAGAGGAGATCACGCCGCGCCTGCTCTCTCTCATGTACGACTTTTACAGCAATACCTGCGCTCAATTCTGGAACTGGAGCAAATACCTTAACCGCCGCTTTTTTGAGGCTCTCTATCCCAACTACCGGCAGCGGCTGGTGCTGGTAGCCGGCGAGCGAGGTTCAGAAGTGGTGGGGATGTCTTTTTGTGTTCGCAAGGGGGATCGCCTCTTTGGGCGCTACTGGGGCTGCCGGGAGGAGGTGAAGTTTTTGCACTTTAACGTTTGCTATTACGAGCCGATTGCCCTGGCCATCCGCGAAGGGATCCGCAACTTTGATCCCGGGGCTGGGGGATCCCACAAGATTCGGCGGGGATTTCCAGCCACCCCCGTGTATAGCTACCACCGTTTCTACCGCCCCAGGCTAAAACAGGTTCTGATCCCCTATCTGAACCGCGTCAACCCTCTCATGTTGGCTGAGCTGGAGAGGGTGAATCAAAACGAGGTTCCCTTTCGAGAGGATGTTTTGCCCTCTTTGTCTACCTTGACCCAGAGATAAGGGGCCCTTTTGGGAGGTGGGAAAGGGGCGTATCTGGCTCGAGACGACTACGGAAAAATACGCTTGAACCCTAGGCTCTCTGCTCCAGAAGCAGGGAAGCTGAGGGCAGGCACGCCAGTGTCTTAGAGCGCTTGGAAGTCCTCTAGGTTTACCACTGGATAAGCTTTTTCTGAACTGCTGCCATACACATGGCAACGCGAGCGTTGATCTCATCTTCAGAGCCAAAGATATCCAGCTTCTCTTTGAGCCTTTGAATACAGTTTTGTACGGTCTTTTTGCTCGTGTGGATGCGGTCGGCGATGGCCTGGTCGGTAAGAGCCTCTTTGCAGAGCAGGTTCAAGACCTCGATTTCCCGCTCCGTCAGCTTGGTCAAGCCGCGCAACTCACGGGGCATGCGCAGTTCTCCATTGAGGGCACTTTTGGCCCCCTCCAAAAACACAGTGCGCCGCTCCATTTTGTTGACTGCGGCAAATCCACCTTGGTGTTTGCTGATCAGGCCCACCAAAGGAGTCAGCAGCAGCGGCTCGCTGGAATAGGCCATTACATTCAAAGTAGGATAGTTCTCGAAAATGTGGCGCAAGAACTCTAGACCAGGTTCAGCAGACTGTTCGCCACTGGTTTGGCCGTAGAGCAAGTCGGCTACTACCAAGTCCGGCTGCTCCCGCTGCAGGCGCAGGATGGCGTCCATCGGATTGGAGACTGTGATGCATTGAGCATCTGCTGCAATCCGTTGCAGCCACTCGCAATTGTTTTGGGCGACCTCGGGATGATCCTCGACCACCAAAAACTTGAGCGGGGCAGTTCGGTTCTCGACCTCAAACATCGATCCACTCCTCCAAATCCATTGTCGGCTGTGGGGGGGACGGCTAAAACCCCTTTGCAGTTTAGGGATCCCACCGACAAGCTACCCTAGTGTAGCCTCAAGTTAGGCCTGAGAAGGCCTAGCAGGGTAGGCTAGAGGGTGATGTTAACCGGATCCTGACTGTGGTACCTCTGCAAGATCGCAACCCAACCACCCACCCTGCCTACGTTACTTATGCCCTGGTGCTTATCAACATCCTGGTTTTTGTGTATGAGCTTACCCTATCGCCGCGAGAACTGGTAGCTTTTTTCCGAGAGTGGGCGGTGGTGCCGGTGGAACTGACGGCCAGCTTTCGGGGGGAGGCCATCTCTTCGCTGCGCCCCGAGTGGGTAACGCTATTTACCTCGCAATTTTTGCATGGGGGCTTTCTGCATCTCGGCGGCAACATGCTCTTTTTGTGGGTCTTTGGCAACAATGTTGAGGATCGCCTGGGCCACGTGCGCTACCTCATTTTTTACCTAACTTGTGGAGCTTTGGCCGCCCTAACCCAGTGGTTTTTCGATATGGAGTCCACCATTCCCTCTCTAGGAGCAAGTGGGGCCATTGCAGGGGTGTTGGGAGCTTATATCTTGCGTTTCCCGCAGGCGGAGATCCTAACTCTGGTACCCCTGGGCATTTTTACCACAACCGTCTACATTCCTGCCTGGGTATTCCTAGGTTTTTGGTTTGTGCAACAGGCGTTTTATGGTATTGCCAGCTTGCAGACTCCTATCAATATTGGCATGGAAGGCGGAGGCATTGCCTACTGGGCCCATGCGGGTGGCTTTGTGTTTGGAGCTATTTTGGGGCCGCTGATGGGTTTGTTTTCCGGCAAGAGCCCCTACGACTACCAAGCCACTCTGCGACAGCGCGACAGAGATCCGTTTTGATTTGTATTCAGAGGCCAGCTTGATAGGAGCAAATTATGGTCAGTCTGTCTGCCAAGCCCCTAACCCTGGAAGAGTTTCTGCGGCAGCCAGAAACTCAGCCCGCCAGCGAATTCATTGAGGGAGAGATTATCCAGAAGCCCATGCCACAAGGAAAACATAGCCGCCTTCAATTGAAACTGGGCAGCTTTATTAATGAAATACTGGAGCCTTCTCAGCTAGGGATGGCTTTTCCAGAATTGCGCTCCACCTTTGCCGGCTATGCAATTGTGCCCGATATCTCTGTCATTGCCTGGGATCGGATCCCTGTGGATGAGGATGGCACCATTCAAAACCTCATACCCTTTTGCCCAGATTGGGTGATCGAGATTCTCTCTCCCGATCAAAATCAAACGAAGCTGGTCAAAAAAATCTTGATTGGCTTGGCCCACGGCTGCCAGATGGGGTGGATCGTAGCTCCCGAAGAAAGGGTCGTTTTCGCCTATCCTGCCGGACAGCAGCCAACAGTGCATGAGGATCCGCAAGAGGTTATCCCCGTTCCCGCTTTTGCCCAAACGATCCAACTGACGGTCGGAACGTTGTTTGGCTGGATGCGAGTTCAAGGCGGCGAAAGCCGCAAGCCCATTGGAGAAAAAAGCCAAGGCTAGCTACACCGGCTTCCCTCTCCTCAATTTGGCTCAGTGTTGTAAAGGGCAGGGGCTTGGGCAACCGTCGCTCCGAGGGAGGAGAGTTCCTGGCGCAGCAAGGCCACCAGGGCATTGGTGGACTGGTCGTAGAGGCTAGTGACCAGCTTGGGATAAAACCCGATGCCGATGATGGGGATGAGCAAACAGGCAATGATGAACACCTCCCGCGGCTCGGCATCCACCAGTTCCTCGTGTTCGGTCAGCTCTTTGTTTTCCGGGCCGAAGAAGATCTGACGCAACATCGACAGCAGGTAGATAGGAGTCAGGATCACGCCAACTGCTGCCAGGAACACCACCACCAGCCGGAAGGGGAGAGAGTAGGCATCGCTGGTGGCCATGCCGATAAACACCATCAGCTCAGCCACAAAGCCGCTCATGCCAGGCAGGGCCAGAGAGGCCAGCGAGCAAGCGGTAAACATCGAGAAAATCTTGGGCATCTTCAGGCCAACGCCGCCCATTTCCTCCAGCTCCAACGTATGGGTGCGGTCGTAGGTGGCCCCCACCAAGAAGAACAGGCTGGCCCCGATCAGCCCGTGGGAGATCATCTGCAGCATGGCGCCGCTCATGCCGATCTCCGTCAGGGATCCAATCCCGATGAGGACAAAGCCCATGTGGCTAATGGAGGAGTAGGCAATCTTGCGCTTGAGGTTGCGCTGGGCAAAGGAGGTGAGGGCGGCAAAGATAATGTTCACCACCCCCAGCACGATTAAGACCGGCGCAAAGTAGAGATGGGCATCCGGCAGCATGCCCGCGTTCATGCGCATTAGGGCATAGCCCCCCATCTTGAGCAGGATCCCGGCCAGCAACATGTGAACCGGCGCTGTGGCCTCGCCGTGGGCATCGGGCAGCCAGGTGTGCAGGGGGAAAATGGGCAGCTTCACCCCATAAGCAATCAGGAAAGCCCCATACATCAGCAACTGGAAACTCAGCGGATAGGCCTTGTGGGCCAGATCCGTCATGTCAAAGCTGATGGGATCCCCGTAGAAGGCTATGGCCAAGCCCGCCACCAGGATAAACAGCGAGCTGAGGGCGGTGTAGAGGATGAACTTGGTGGCCGCATAGAGGCGGTTATATCCCCCCCAGATGGAGAGGAGCAAATACACCGGGATCAGCTCCAGCTCCCACATCAGGAAGAAGAGCAACATGTCCTGCACGGCGAACACCCCGATCTGCCCGCCGTACATGGCCAACATCAGAAAATAAAACAAGCGCGGCTTGAGGGTGACCGGCCAAGCGGCCAAGATGGCAAGCGTGGTAATAAAAGCCGTGAGCAAAATGAGCGGCATGGAAAGGCCATCTGCCCCCACCGACCAGCTCAGCCCCACCTGCGGCACCCAGGTGTAGCGCTCCAGCAGTTGCAAGCCCGTTTGACTAGGGTCGTAGCCGACATAAAAGCCGGCCAGCAAAATGACCAGGTCGGTGACTGCGATGAACAGGGCAAACCAGCGGATCCGCTCCGCCAACTTCTGCGCGTAAGCGCGGGTGGTAGGATCCCCAGCCGGCGCCGGGATCAACGGAATAAAGAGGGCGGCCACCACCGGATAGACGATGACCGTGGTCAGCCAGGGAAATTCGTGCAAGCTGGGCAGCGCCATGAAGATAACCTCGTTACGCTAAGTTCATGCCACACCCTTCCAGGGGGATTGCCGTCGGCTACAGCCAACAGCCCTTTACTAGAATCGCTCCTGAGTATCTTTGCTCAGCAAACCTTCAAAACTATCTCTATCTTAAGGCTCTTTATCTAGTTTGCCGGGATCCCTGGCCGGGCCCGACCAGGATTCAAGCATTGACCTGGTCCTCAAACCTGGCTATTGGAAACCTCATCACCTGGTTCCCGGCTAGCTGACCCTGCGCAATCGCGCCTGGACAAGACCGCTGCTGTTGGATAACAGTAGAAATAGTACTTAACAACCAAGCCAAGTCCGCCTCTGGCGGACGGTGAGGGGGGGCCCTGGGGGAAGCTTTGAAGTATGGCACTGCATGCGGAGTTACACCGCCACCTAGGCGGTTCAGTCGTTCCTAGGATTTTGTGGCGCTACCTACATCGCCAGGGATCCCCTCTGGCAGAACGCTTTCCCGACTACGCCGAGTTTGAGGAGTTCTACACCCGCCCGCGCAACACCCTTGAAGATTACTTGGAGCTGCACACGCTGGTGGAACAGGTGCAAACCCTGGAAAGCTTACCCTATTTCATCTACCGTCTGCTACGGGGGGCCTATGTTTTTGAGGATCTGGCCTATCTAGAAATTCGCTACACCCCCTATCTGCGCACAGATCCCAGCTTGGACGAGGCGGATCGCCTCAAGCAGATGCGCCAAGTTATCGAAACGGTAGGGCAGGCCAGCCAGCAGCGGGAATATCCCATCGTCACCACCCAGATTGTGTGTTTGCACTCCCGCCTGCCCAGCCACATCAACCGCGCCATGGTGGAGGCCGCCGCCGAGTCGGAATACGTGTCTGCCATCGACCTGGCGGGGGGAGACAAGGCCTACGGCGAACGCATGGACGAGTGGATTGAGCTGTTCAAATATGCCCTGGCCCGTGGCCTCAAAACCACTGCCCATCTCTATGAGACTTTGGATGGCTGCTACCCAGAGCTGCTGCCCTATGTCTCGCGGATTGGCCACGGGATCCAGATCCCTCTCCACTACCCAGAGCTGCTGCCAGAGCTGGCGCGGCGCGGCCAATGTCTGGAGGTCTGTCCCACCACTTACCTGAAGACGGGGACACTACCCAGCTTGGAGCCCCTCAAAATCGTCTTCGACCGCTGCTTCGACGCGGGGGTAGATATCGCTATCTGCACCGACAACGCTGGCCTACACAACGTGCGCCTGCCGTTTGAGTACGAGAACCTGCTCACCCACGACATTATTGATTTCGAGCAGCTCAAGCACTGTCAGAAGGCGGCTTTTCGTCACGCTTTTGCCTGGCCCTACAAAGAGCACCCGGCCTCGCTGCTGTCGGAGCTGCAGCAGTCAGCCTCGAAGTCCCTAGTTTCCCTCTGAGAGGGGCAGACAGGACTTTGCTTGACATTTCCACCGGCAGACTTGGTCGCGCTTGCCCGGCGAGGGCTGGCGCAGCTCAAAACGACATCCCCCCTGAGTCGGGCAGCGGCCTCCTGTAGGCTGGTCTCAGAAAGGTCAGGCAGCTCAAGGCGAGCGCGGATGCGGTTAAAGTGTTGCTGCAGGCCGTGGCGATAGGTGGGATCGTAGTGCTGCTCCAGCAACTCCTGCACAAACTGCGGCCAGTCTTGGGCGTCGATGAGCTCAAACCAGCGCTGCAGGCGCGCTTGGCTATGGCGGGCTTTTAGGGATAACAGTTTCTCCTTGAGTGCCTGGGGATGGGCTATCCAGTGGGGATAATGGGCAATTATCCCCTTCACTCGCTCTTCCAAAGGCAATCGCACTTCCACGCAATCGGCTTGGGTGAGGGCCTGCCAAAGGGCAGGGGGCAGGTGGAGCTGGCCCACCTTGGCACTCTCAGCTTCCACCCAGACCGGCTTGGCGGGATCCCACTGGAGAAAAACCTGCACCAGTTGACTTTCAAAGCTCTTCTGGGTGGGCTGCGGCATCCCCCACTCCGCTCCCAGCACGGAGCCGCGGTGGTGGGCCAGCTTTTCCAGATCGAGGACTTGGGATCCCTGGCGCTGCAGGTGGTGGAGCAACTGGGTTTTGCCGCTTCCCGTCGGTCCGCAGAGGACGCGGTAGGTAAACTCCTGGGGCAAGCTCTGCAGTTGCCGGCGCACCCAGGCACGGTAGGTTTTGTACCCCCCTTGCAACACTGTGACCTGCCAGCCCACCTGGGACAACACCAGCGCCAAGCTGGCCGAGCGTTGCCCTCCCCGCCAGCAGTAGATGAGGGGGTGGTAGTCCCGGCTCTTGTCGGCAAAGTGGGTCTGCAGATGGCGGGCGATGTTCTGGGCCACCAGGCTGGCTCCCCGCTTGCGGGCCGTAAAGGGATCCACCTGCTTGTAGAGGGTGCCCACCTCTGCCCGTTCTGCATCGTCAAGCACAGGCAAGTTGATGGCCCCCGGCCAATGGTCTTCAGCAAACTCTGCCGGCGAGCGCACGTCAATGATCTCGCTGTAGGTGTGCAGCCAAGGTTCGGCAGTGACGTGAATGGGGGCAGCCACAGACGCAGGGAGGAGGGAGTGGACTGAGTTCTCTCTTGCTCGATCCTGGCAGATTTCTAGGGTTGTTGCTTAAGGGGATCCCTGGGCCTGACAAGAGTTGCACCGATCGGCTCCTCCTCCAGGCTAACCTCAGAGGGAGAGATAGGATCGCACTTTTTCCTCGTCCATTTGGTCAGTCGGCCCTTCCATAACGAGGGATCCATTTTCCATGAGGTAAAAGTAATCGGCCAAGCTTTGAGCAAACTCAAAGTACTGTTCTACCAGCAACACCGCAACGCCCCGCTCTTTTTGGATGCGGGCAATGGCTTCTTCGATCTCAATGATGATAGAAGGTTGGATCCCTTCTGTGGGTTCATCCAGGAGTAAAAGTTTAGGCTCTGCCACCAAAGCTCTGGCAATGGCCAATTGCTGCTGCTGACCACCGCTCAAATCTCCACCGGGACGCTTTAGAAAAGAACGCAAAATCGGGAATAAGTCATAGATAAACTCAGGTATAGCCCGTTCTTTGTCCGGTGCTGCTTCTAACCCCACCAGTAGATTTTCCTCAACCGTTAGGCGAGGAAAGATCTCTCGGCCTTGGGGCACATAGCCAATGCCAGCGCGAGCCCGCCAGTTGGGTGGGTAATGATTGATGGGTCGGCCCTCAAAGAGAACTTTACCTGTACAGTCTTTGAGAAGCCCCATTAGGGCTTTAAGCGTGGTAGTTTTGCCCATGCCGTTGCGACCCAGAAGGCAAACTGCTTGGCCGGGAAGGATCTTGAAAGAAAGATCTCTCACAATTAAACTTTGCCCATAATAAGCTCTCAGGTTACAGACTTCCAGCAAAGGCTGAGATCCACTTTGAGATAGATTTTGCGCTTTGGTGGCGTTTTCCGTATTCATAGGCTTGGATATAGAGTTGGTTAATTGGACGGTCAACACAGATCTCCCCTTCTCCCCTGTTTTCGTTTAGCCTCTGGCTTTGTGGGATCCAAGATAGACCTCGATAACTCGCGGGTCGTTCTTCACTTCCTCAAAGCTACCCTCGCACAACACCGCTCCTTGGTGTAAAACAGTAACCTTGCGAGCAATTTGCCGGACAAATACCATGTCATGCTCAATCACCAAAATGGTGTGATTTCGAGCTAAGGATTGAATTAACTCTCCCGTAGCCTCTGTTTCTTTATCCGTCATCCCGGCCACGCATTCATCAAGCAGCAGCAGATCCGGATCCTGGGCAATCACCATGCCAATCTCCAACCATTGCTTTTCTCCATGGGAGAGCAGCCCTGCCGGGATCCGATCCTTACGGCTCAGGCCGATGGTTTCCAGGAGAGCATCAGTCTTTTCTCGCAAGCGCTTTTTGCCAAATAAGGTGGAGAAAACACCCTTGTGAGGGTTGAGAGAGAGCTCCAAATTTTCTCGCACGCTCAGGTTTTGGTAGACCCGCGGCGTTTGGAACTTGCGACCAATACCCAAGGCAGCGATTTCGTGCTCCTTGAGCTTAGCCAGATCTTTTCCTTTAAACAGCACTCGCCCTCGAGTAGGCTTGACCTTGCCTGTCAACACATCGAGGAAGGTAGTTTTGCCCGCTCCATTGGGACCGATCACCACCCTTAACTCCCCTTCTTCCAAAGAGAAGTTCAGCCCGTCCAAAGCCTTAAAGCCATCAAAGCTGACGGTGAGATCCTGAGTTTGTAAAATTTGCCGGGTAGTGGTGGGAGCTGCTGTAAGCATAGGGATCACGTCCAAGAACGGAAAGGCCAGAGGACGAGTAGGATTCTCAGCCCATCGAACAAGAGAGGACACTTGGCATCGTTATCTCACCCATTGGGATCCTCTTACTCTGAAGTTGCACCTTGCATAGGGGGATACTGGCACGGATTTAGGCTGGAGAAATATTGGCCAAACGCCGGCGCCAAAGCTGGAAGGTAACCCAAAGCTGCCTGCCCCGGGTGCGCACCCAGCCCACCAAACCATCCGGCAACACCACTACAACGAGCAGGTACCATCGCACCAGGTCTCTTATAGACATCACACAGCACCA
>NZ_JANSIZ010000065.1:0-13796 GCF_047462315.1 Synechococcus sp. H60.2
TGATCAATCCATCCTGCTTCCGAAGTTGGTTTGCTAAGTGTTGCTACTGTACCCCTTGATTCCTTAACAGGCTGTAATCGATGTCTTAACTTTGTAGGCTCCTGTTATCTCCTCTAAGTAAGATAAAAACTCGCCGGGAGTCAGGGGTTGGGGAGGGTTGGTGAAGGGACTCATGACGCATCTCCTGGCTTTTGGTTACAGGCAGGGGACTCCTGTAGGTTCCTAGTCTACCCAGCTCGAAGCACTTGCCCAGAGGACAGGAGTCTGGCAGAAGCTGCCCATCCTCGTTTTCGATAACCAGTGGCTCTCTATCAAAGGCGGGGGAGCCTGTAGGTTACCACCCAACAGGAGAAACGGAAGCTCTGTTTGCTGAAGGTCAAAACCTATGGGCGGTACAAGATTCGAACTTGTGACCCCTTCCGTGTGAAGGAAGTGCGCTACCACTGTGCTAACCGCCCTTACGTTCCACTCTAGCAACTGCTAGAGCTGGACTACTATCTTACACGATCGCACCGCCGCTGCACAGCCGGTTGGCTTGAGAAGTTGAGCTGGAGGTTTGACTCCGGCCGGAGATGGCCGGGATCCCGCTTGGGGGCTACAGTGAGGGACAGAGGCTGGGGGCACTATGGCCTACTTACCGACCGAAGAGGCAATTGCTCTGCTTATCGATTTGGCAGAACGGGGCGAGATTAACCCGTGGGATGTGCAGGTCATCGACGTCATCGATCGGTTTTTAGCCCGTATGGCTCCTGCTGCCAACAGTCATGACCTGTCGGAGTCGGGACAGGCTTTTCTCTATGCCGCTATGTTGGTCTATCTCAAGGCGATGGCGCTGTCAGAGCCGGAAGACGAAGAAAGTGAGGAGACCAGCCCGGTGGAGTTGGAGGAGGATCCCTGGCCCAGTTGGTCGTTGGCCCAACTGGATCGCGTGTTGCAGCCCAGGGCCGTACCCCGCCTGAGTCGGACTCGGCCCATCACCCTCAAAGAACTGATCGGCCACCTGCAGGAGCTGGAGACCTTTCTGGAACAGCGCTTTGAGCCTGCCTCAAGGCCCCTGGCTCAACGGGTTTCTCGCAAGCAACCGCTATCAGCGATCGCTCAGTTGGCCCACCCAGAAAACCTCGTAGAGACCACTGCCGAGCTGGAATCCCTGCTTGCCCAACTTTGGCAACAGGGTATCGCCCAAATCAGCTTTGACGACCTGCAGCAATACTTTTGCCAAGAAAGCTCTCTGAAAGGGAGTGGCGGGGCTTCTCACCCGATTCAGGTGTTCTGGTCGCTATTGCTCATGGCTTCTCGCTCGCAGGTGGAGCTTTACCAAGAGGAGTTCTACGGCCCCTTGACCATTCGTCCCTGCTCCAGGGGATCCCTGGTAGAATAGCTTCTACCCTGGGATCCCTTCCTGACCGCTTTCCATGAAGACTGCGGCTCAGTCGTGGTTGCCCTCCCGCTGACCCTCCACATCGCTCCGAGCCCGATCCGCCCGCTTGAGGTCTTCTCCGTTCAAGCGTAGGGGTAGCAAAGACTCCGCTTCGCTGTCACGGACGGCAGAGGTTTCCCGATCCAGGTAGTATTCTTCAAGGCGCTCGCTGCCGGGATGCTCTTCGCTGAGGGGCTCTGTGGCGCGAGGCGAAGGTGGGGAATGCAGTAACTCAGCAGGAGGACAATCCTCGGAAATAAGCAAATCCGAGGTGCTGAGCACCCCTTTCGGGATGGAGGAAAGGCGCTGGGCAACAGCTCCGATGCTCTCCAAACGAATCATCTCCTCCCAGGAGCAAATCTCCTCTTCGTCTTCCGTTTCGTAGCGAACCAGGATGGTATCCCCTTCGATATCGAGGATCTTGGCTCGTTCCAGCCAGCGTCCCTGATCGCGCAGGTAGATCCACACATCCTTGCCTTCGCGGCTGAGTTGATAGATCCTACGATGAAGCACGGTCCCCTCCTGAGATGAAAGATCCGGGCGAACTGTTGTGGGGGTTACCCAGTTCATCCTTCCATCTTAGCGGCTGGATCCCCCCGCTGTATGCTTTTCGCGCGGCGGGATGGAGCCTTTAATCTGGTCTTAATCTGGAAGGGATCCGGAAAGGCCGTCTCTCCATGCCCCAAGCCGTTTCAGAGTACCCAATAGTGAACATAGATACGGAAAACCATGCGCATTGCCATTGTCGGGTTGGGGTTGATCGGCGGATCCCTGGCCCTCAAACTTAGCAAAGAAGGTTACCCCGTCTGGGGGATCAGCCGCAATCGGGCCACCTGTCAGGAGGTGCTGGAACGGGGAGCGCTGCAGGGCTGTGGAACCGATTTGGCCCAGTTGGCTGATTTCGATCCCCAGGTGGTGGTGATCTGTACCCCCCTGGAGCAGGTATTGGTCACGCTAGCGGCCTTGGTGCCCCATCTATCGCCGCAGACGGTGGTGAGCGATGTTGGCTCGGTGAAGCAACCGATTGTTGCTCCAGCAACGGAGTTGTGGCCGCTGTTTGTTGGAGGTCACCCGATGGCCGGCAAGACGTTGCAGGGCATCCAGGCGGCAGAAGCCAGCTTGTTTCTGGGGCGGCCCTATGTACTCACTCCTCTCCCCCAGACGCAGCCGCAGGCGGTCGAGGCGATGAAAGAACTGGTGACAGCGGTTGGCGCAGAAGTTGTCCTGGCCGATCCGGAACGCCACGACCAGGCGGTGGCCTGGATCAGCCATTTGCCGGTCATGATCAGCGCCGCTTTGATCGCTGCTGTCGGCCAAGAGGAGGATCCCGACATTCTGGAATTGGCTCGCACCCTGGCCAGCAGCGGGTTCCGAGATACCAGTCGTGTCGGTGGCGGGATCCCGCAGTTGGGCCTAGAGATGGCCCGTCACAACCAGCAGGCGCTCCTGGCTGCCCTGCGCGGCTATCAAGTCCAGTTGGGGAAAATAGAGCGGCTGATCGAGGGCGAACGGTGGGAGGAGCTGCTACAGGTGCTGCAACGAACCCGGCAAGAATGGCAACAGTTCCGGGTCAATCAGACACCGTCCTGAGCGGCTACCTGTAGCTGCTGTAGAGGATCCCTGGCTCGACTTTGCCACTGCTCATTGGTGCCTTATTTTCCTTCGCAGAGATTTCTAGGGTAGGAAACATACTAGAGTAGGTGGACTAGCGATCAAGGCCTGTGAGCACCCTCCTTGCTGAAGATGACATCCTTTACCGCCAACATGTGCACAGTCTGCTGATGCAGCATCTGCCGCAGTTTGGCCCGGTGTACATGGCCTCCAACGGCAGAGAGGCATTGGAGCTCTACCGTCAGCACCGTCCCAACTTTCTTTTGTTAGACATCCGCATGCCCGAGATGAGCGGGATCGAGGTGGCTCGACAGGTTTGGTCGGAGCAACCCAGTACGCGCATCATTTTTTGGTCCCACTTTGCCGATGAGGTCTATGTGCGGGAGCTGCACAAGATCGTGCCGCCGCAAACCGTCTATGGCTATCTCCTGAAGAATTGCACCGACGAAAAATTGGTCAGTGCCATCCAGGCCGTGGTGCAGGATGAGCAATGTGTGATCGATCGAGAGGTGCGAGGGGTCGATTCCCGTTCGCAAAACAAAATTACCGGCCTCAGCGATGCTGAGTACGAGGTGTTGATCGATATTGCCCTCGGCCTCACCGATCAAGCCATTGCCGCACGGCGGTTTTTGTCGCGGCGAGGGGTGACCAATCGTCTGCGCAATCTCTACGACAAGCTTGAGGTGAGCAACGACCAAATTGAGAGCGAGGAGTGGGGCACAACTTTTAGCTTGCGGGCCCGCGCCATTCGCCTTGCCTTCAAGCGGGGTCTGATCAACGCCCAACTCCTGGATGAGGAGGAGGTGCACTTGGATCACTGGCTTAGCCGCTACCGCTTAGAGCCTTTGGATTAGTATCCAACCGGATAAAAAAAAGGAGGGGCTTGCTCGGATGCCTCCAGAGGCTTGGCTTTGTTTTGCCCCTGCCCAGAAGCTGTGCTGGGGAGGGCAATTGGCACCTCGATCATCCGCTCCGGTACCAGAGGCACCATGTCGGAGCGGTCGGCGATCTCCCGCAAGGAATTGGCGATGGACTCTTGGGTGAGGAGAAACTGTCGTTCGTTGCGCTGCATCTGCTGCCACAGTCGGTAGCGCTGGCTCCACCGGCTTTGGGTATGCACCGTCCAACTGTACACACTCAGCACCGACAACCCCGAGACGAGGGCCATGCCGGTGGAGATCTGCTTCCACCAGATCAGGTGCTCTCTCCAGGCGGGATCCCGGCTAGGGGGATAGGCTGATTTCGAGGGTTGGGGGCGACTGGTTCTGACTTTGCCGGCGGGGAGGGGCGGAGTAGTCCTTGGATGGGGACGAGGGGCCAAGGTCGCGGTTTTGCGCTGGACAGGGAGAGAACTGCGGCCAGGGCCCGCATTCAAAGTCTGGCTGACCATAGAGTTTGCACCTCACACACCAAGAAATTGCTGCCAACTGGGCCTCACTTTATCCGATCCCTACGCACCTCAGAGGGCCTCCAGGGGGCAGGGCGGCAACTTAGCTGCTGCGGGCAGCCACTCGCAGTTTGGCAGAGCGGGCGCGGGGATTGCGTTGCTGCTCCAGCTCGGAAGGGCCCAGAGGTTTGGGGGTGAGCACCTGCCAGCGGGGATCCCGGCGAAAGGCCCATTTCACTAGGCGATCTTCCAGGCTGTGGAAGCTGATTACAGCCAATCTGCCGCCGGGTTTTAGCCAATTGGGAGCCTGCGCCAGCAGGGTTTCTAGGGCCTCCAGCTCTCGGTTGACGGCAATGCGCAGGGCCTGGAAGACTCGCGTGGCTGGATGGATGCGACCTCGCCGCGCTGCCGGCGGCACTGCCTGCCAGACCACCTGAGCCAGTTGGGTGGTGGTGAAAAGGGGGCGGGATCGTTCGATGTGGTGGGCAATGCGGCGGGCAAAGCGCTCCTCGCCATAGCGGACAAAGATGTCAATCAAGTCTTCGACTGGCCGGCAATTGACCCAATCGGCGGCCGTTTCCTGACTGGCGGTGGGATCCATGCGCATATCCAGCGGCCCCTCAGCGCGAAAGCTAAAGCCCCGCTCGGGGCAGTCCAGTTGGGGCGAGCTCACTCCGAGGTCGGCCACGATGCCATCGAAAGGGATCCCCTGCCCTTGTTCATCCCGGAAGCCGTGACGCTGCAGATCAAAATCAGCGAAGTTGAGGTGCCAAAGCTGGATGCGCTCCTGGGGGATCCCTGCTGCGGCCAGACGCGCCTGGGCTGCCTCCAGAGCCGTCGGATCCCGATCCAGCCCCACCACGCGCTCTGCTCCCTTCTGCAGCAGCGCCAAACTATGTCCACCACCACCTAACGTCACGTCCAAAAAGGTGCCACCCTGCTGAGGGTGCAGGTAGGCCACCACTGCCTCCGTCAAAACAGACTCGTGGTGGTACAGAAGCATTTCCCCAAGCTGAGCTCTTGCCAAGTCCATAGGTGCAGGGGGTGGCTTTGATTCTTTCCCCGCTCAACGGGCCAGCTTTACCCATTGCAGGATCGGTAGGAAACTCTAGTACCATCAAACGCTAGCATTCACAACATAAGGGCCTGCAAAAAAAGGCCGAGGCCAGGCCCCGACCAAGGAATCCATGTTGTTAAGCTCATCCTCGGGGATAGGGTCGGCTGCCGTCAAAAGACGGGCTGTCTTCCAGTAGGTCAGGATCCTCTGGGTGCAAGGCCGACCGCCGGCAAGAGCAGGGCAGGTTTCAGCTTAACGTATGATTAAGACGGCTTTTGTCTTCGTCTGTTGTCACGGCTGCTGTGCTGACCACTGCTTCTTCTGCCGACATCCTGACGCTCTCGCCCGCCCGCGGCCTGCGCGGTCAAGTAAACATCCCCGGCGATAAGTCCATTTCCCACCGCGCCCTAATGCTGGGATCCCTGGCGGAAGGGGAAACCGTCATTCACGGGCTGCTGCTGGGGGAGGATCCCTGCAGTACGGCAGCCTGTTTTCGGGCCTTGGGGGCCGATATCCCAGAGCTCAACAGCGAGTGCGTCCGCATTCAAGGGGTGGGCTTGGATCGCCTGCAGGAGCCGGCAGATGTCTTAGACGCCGGCAATTCTGGCACCACCCTGCGCCTGATGCTAGGGATCCTGGCCGGCCAGGCGGGTCGCTTTTTTGCTGTTACTGGGGATCGGTCCCTGCGCTCGCGGCCTATGGGACGGGTGGTGGAGCCGCTGCGGCAGATGGGAGCGAACATCTGGGGGCGGGCGGGGGGCACCTTGGCGCCCTTGGCGGTGCAGGGGGGATCCCTGAGGGGGATCCATTACCACTCGCCGGTGGCCTCGGCCCAGGTAAAATCCTGTCTGTTGCTGGCGGGCCTGCTGGCGGAAGGCACCACGCAAGTTACAGAGCCGGCCCTTTCCCGCGACCACTCGGAGCGGATGCTACGGGCCTTTGGTGCCGAGATCCACGTGGATACGGCGGCGAAAACCGTGGCTGTGGTGGGAGGATCCCGCCTGGTGGGCCAGACAGTGCAGGTGCCAGGGGACATCAGCTCGGCGGCTTTCTGGCTGGTGGCCGCCTCGATTGTGCCGGAGAGCGAATTGCTGCTGCGGGACGTAGGCCTCAATCCCACCCGCACCGGCGTGCTGCAGGTGTTGCAGGAGATGGGGGCCGATATTTCCATTGAAAACCGCCGGGAAGTTGCAGGTGAACCCCTGGGGGATCTGCGGGTCCGCTCGGCTCGCCTGCGGGGCTGCAGCATTGGTGGCGATCTCATTCCCACGCTAATCGACGAGATCCCGGTTTTGGCGGTGGCGGCAGCCTTTGCCGAGGGGACTACGGTCATTCGCGATGCAGCGGAATTGCGGGTCAAAGAGAGCGACCGCTTGGCGGCCATCGCCCAGGAACTCAGCCGGATGGGAGCCCAGGTCACCGAATATCCCGACGGCCTGGAAATCCAAGGGGGGATCCCTCTGCAGGGGGCCGAAGTGGACAGCCATGAGGATCACCGCATCGCCATGAGCTTGATGGTGGCTGCCCTAGCCGCCCAGGGATCCACCACCCTTCGAGGGGCTGACTGTGCCCGCATCTCCTACCCCGACTTCATCCCCACCCTGCAGCGGCTGATCAACCCTTCGTCCGTGTCCTAGCCAGCCCAGCACCAACCTTTGCCGATGTCAGACCAGCCCATCGCCATCGAACACCTCTGCTTCCGGGTTCCTCCCGGTGGCCAGAGGGCTTTTGTTCTGCAAGACGAGCAGGTCTGGGGGCCCGCCCTGCACCAACAGCCGGGCTTTTTGGGCAAAGAGGTCTGGCTTGACGCCGAGGATCCCGAACTTGTTCACCTCATCATTCGCTGGGCCAGCCGTGCTGCCTGGAAAGCCTTCCCCTCGGAGCAGGCAGAAGCTTTGGATCGGCAGATGCGGCCTTTTTATGTGCGCCTAGAGCAGGCCAGAGAATACCAGCTCTGGCAGCCCGACCTATTGGGAGAGGGACAAGCCTGATTAGGGGATCCCTTGGGTCTCAAAGCCCACCTCGGCAGCCGTTGAGTCGGCCCTAGCGGATGCCGCCGCCCGCTCTTGTTCCACCAACTCCCGCAGGCTGGGCATGGCCACCGCCAGAGCCCCTTCGCGCCGTTGCAGCCCGACCTCAAAAGTTTCCGGAGTCACGATCCCACCGGAGATGAGCATCTTAAAAGCATCCTCCACCGGCATGAACACCTCCACCACCTGGTCTTCCGGCACAATGGCGTACCAGCCAGTGGTTGGGTTGGGCGTGGTGGGCACGAACAGGCTGAGGGAGCGCTGCGGTCCATCCGGTCGAATGGGAGTTTGAATGACGCCCGTTACAAAAGCTAATGCCCAAACCCCAGGCCGAGGATATTCCACCAGCACCACCCGTCGAAAGCGTTGGTTGTTAGGGGCAAATAAAACGCTGACCAATTGCTTCAGGGTTTTGTAGACCAGCCCCGCTATCGGGATTGCATGGAGCAACTGCTCGCTCAGGTTGAGCAGCCACTGGCCGACAATGTTGCGGGCCATGAAGCCGATCAGCAGGATGAACACAACCGGTGTCAACAAGCCCACCGCCAGATCGATGAGGTTGATCAAAATGGGGTGCAGCCCCTGGATGGGATTAAACTGCTTGGGAATGCTGGTCAAAAAGCCGATGCTCCAGGTGGCCACCTCCACCGTCAGCCAAATCGTAGTTGCCAGAGGGATCACCACCAGCAACCCCGCCACGAAATAGTTCTTAAGATGCTGTTTCCATTGAGAAACCATGGTGAGGTCGTTCCATCAAGTCGTTAATGAGTGGACGCACCGAGCCGACGTAAGCGAAACTTGCAGATGGCAATCATCATACCTGCCTTCTGCCTTGCCCTCATGGGGGGCAGCCACAACCTGCTCGGACAAAAAAACGGGCTGCCCAAAAGCGCGGAGCCCCAAACTTTCATGAGGCCGATAATGCTATCTTAGGTCAGTGTGAAACTTTGTAAAGGCAGGGATCCCGCCCGGAGGCGTTGTGGCCAAGCCCTGGGATAGTTCTGCCGAATGTCGTGTGGGAGGCCCCATGTCAGAGTCCGATTGGTTAGAGCACACCTGTCAGGTGGAGGTGCCGGTTCCCATCGAGCAGGTGTGGGAGCTGTGGGCCGACCTTGCCCTCATGCCGCGCTGGATGAAGTGGATCCGCTCGGTGGAATTGCTGGATCACGAGCTATCGCGGTGGACACTGGATACGCGCGGCTTTACCTTCAGTTGGATCTCCCGCACCCATACGGTGGTGAAGCATCAGCACATTGGCTGGCAATCGGTAGAAGGGCTTCCCAATCGGGGGGCGCTGCGGTTTTACGATCGCAAGGGCAGTACTATTGTCAAGCTGTCGGTGGCCTACAAGATCCCGGGACTCCTCGGCAAAATCTTGGACAGCCTGTTTGTGGGCAAAGTGGTGGAGAGTACCATTCAAGCCGACCTGGAGCGCTTCAAAGCCTATGCTCTGGAGCAGGCGGCGCGGGCCGCCGACAATGCCTCCACTGGCTAGCCTCGATCTTGCTGCAGTTTTCTGCTGCCCAGTCAACCGTTGCTAACCTTCCCTGTTGCCCAAGGTCTGCTTCATGTCCGATCCCTCCCTCGAGTCTGTCGTCGTTCTCTCTCATCAGCCGGTGGACAACCGCAACATTCGCTTCTCCCTGAAGCGAGACGATCTGGATCTGGATCAACTCCTAGTGTTGTTGAACCGCAACGCCTTTTGGGCCCAGAATCGCCGGCGGGAAGAGATGGAACGGGCCATCGCCCACAGCCACCCGGTGGTCAGCGTCTGGGACGGGGAGCGCCTCATTGGCTTTGGTCGCGCCACCTCTGACGGGGTTTACCGGGCTGTCCTCTGGGACATTGTGGTTGATCACGAGTATCGACGGCAGGGCATTGGGCGCAAGCTGGTGGAAACCCTGATCAGCCATCCCCACCTGCAGTCGGTGGAGCGCATCTACCTGTTTACCACCCATCAGCGTGGCTTTTACGAGCAGATCGGCTTTGTGGAAAACCCCAGCACTACTTTAGTTTTGTACGGTCGCTCGCCGGAGCTCTTGCTGACCCCTGCCGAACAGGCGCAGGCTTGAAAGGGGATCCCCGGGGCAAGGGGGAGGCGTGGGTGAGTGTATCTTGAACAACAGTGGGTTAGCTCGGCCTTGAGGAGAGGACGCGCTAGCCTAAAGCAAAAAGGGTGAGAGGGTGTACCTATGGCCAATCGCCTTGCCACGTGTTCCAGTCTTTACCTGCGCAAGCACGCCGAGAACCCAGTGGATTGGTGGCCTTGGATCCCGGAAGCTCTGGAGAAAGCCCGGGCTGAGGACAAGCCGATTTTTCTGTCCATCGGCTATTCCAGTTGCCATTGGTGCACCGTCATGGAGGGGGAGGCTTTTTCCAACCCGGAGATCGCCGCCTTCCTCAATGCCCATTTTTTGCCCATCAAGGTGGATCGCGAGGAGCGGCCTGATCTAGACAGCATCTACATGCAGGCGCTGCAGCTCATGAGTGGGCAGGGGGGGTGGCCCCTCAATGTCTTCCTCACGCCCGAGGACCTGGTGCCGTTCTATGCGGGCACCTATTTTCCGGTGGAGCCCCGCTTTGGCCGCCCGGGGTTTCTGACCGTACTGCAGCGCATCCTCCAGTTTTACCGCCAGGAAAAAGACAAAATCGAGACCATGAAGGGCCAAATCTTGGCGGCCCTGACCACCCTCAGTGACCTGGTGCCGGAAGACCATATTCCCCCTGATCTGTTGCGCTCCGGGATCCCCAAAATCCAACCTTTGCTGAGCAACGCCGGAGCGGTGCAGCAGTTCCCCATGATGCCCTACGCCCAGTTGGTGTTGCGCTCAGCTCGCTTCGACCCACCGGAAGGGATCCCTGGCTCGCCGACCGCCCTGGAACGGGCCAAAGAGCGGGCAATGGCGCTGGTGTTGGGAGGGATCTTCGACCATGTGGCCGGCGGGTTTCACCGCTACACCGTGGATCCCACCTGGACGGTGCCCCACTTTGAAAAAATGCTCTACGACAACGGGCAGATCTTGGAGTTTCTCTCTGAGCTGTGGGCCCACGGGATCCAGGATCCAGCTATCGAGCGGGCGGTGCGCCTGACGGTGGAATGGGTGGCGCGGGAGATGACTGCCCCTGCCGGATATTTCTACGCTGCCCAGGATGCCGACAGCTTTGCCCGGGCGGAGGACGACGAGCCGGAGGAGGGCGAGTTCTACGTTTGGCGCTGGCAGGAGCTGCAGGAGCTGCTGGATGAAGCAACCTTCCGCGCCCTGCAGCAGGCTTTTTTCTTGTCGCCCAATTTCCCCGACCGGCCCGGCTGCATCGTCTTGCAGCGCAAACAGGGGGGGGAACTGCCGCCGGAAGTAGAGACCGCCTTGACCACCCATCTGTTTCAAGCCCGCTACGGCTCCACAGAGCGGAGAACTCCCTTCCCACCTGCGGTAGATGCCCGCTCGGCCCGCCAGCAATCCTGGCCAGGACGCATTCCGCCCGTCACTGATACCAAGATGATCGTCTCCTGGAACGGCCTGATGATCTCCGGTCTGGCACGGGCCTACCAGGTGTTTGGCGACGAGGATTATCTGCAGTTGGCCCTGCGGGCTGCCCAATTCATCCTCAGCCAGCAGCGCCACCCCCAGACGGGATCCCTGCTGCGGTTGAACTACGATGGCACAGCCCAGGTACCTGCCCAATCGGAAGATTACGCCCTGCTGATCAAGGCCCTGTTGGATCTGCACCAGACCTGCCTGCCGCTGGGGGGGGATCCCAGCTCCCAGGACTGGCTGGAGGCCGCCATTCGGCTGCAGCAGGAGATGGACACACGACTGTGGGATGAGGCCAGAGGGGGGTACTTTGTCAGCGACGCCCAAAGCGCCCCTGAACTGTTGGTGCGGGAGAAAGAATTTCAGGACAACGCCACGCCCGCGGCTAATGGGGTGGCTATCGCCAACCTGGTGCGCCTGGCTGCCATCACCGGAGATCTGGACTACTTGGAGCGGGCAGAGCAGGCCCTGAAAACCTTTGCCCATGTCATGAGCACCCAGCCGCGCACCTGCCCCAGCCTCTTTGCCGGCTTGGATTGGTACAGCAACTGGGTGAAAGCAACCCTAGAGGCCGAGCACATTGCTGCGCTGCAGCAGCGCTCTTGGCCCACCACTGTCTTCGCCCTGCCCACGGAAGCGGAGCCGCTGCCAGAAGGGGCGCTAGGCTTGGTGTGCTGGGGCAGCAAGTGTCTGGCTCCGGCCAGCTCGCTGGAACAAATCCAGTCCCAGATTAGCAAGGGCCAGAACCGGGCCTACTGACAGCGGTTCAGCCTTCTCCAGAACAAGCCGGGATCCCTTCTGCTCTACCCAAGCCGCTACGGCTTAGCTCTGGTTCTCCACCCCAAAAAACTCGATGCGGTAGCTCTGGATGCGAGTGCCTGTCTTCTGCTCTACCTGGGCCAGCAGCTCCGGCGGCAGCTCCACATCCACGTCCAGAATGCGGTTGCTGTCCAGGCAGTTGACATGGCTGTGAGGATGGGTACGATTGCCGTAGCGGCGCCCATCGGCGCGATCCAGGCACTCGATAATGTTGTGGCTGGCCAGGGCCTCCAGATTTTGATAGACGGATGTGTGGCCAATGGGCTTGCCCTGCCGATTGAGGCGATCGTAGATCTCTCGAGCGGAAAGGTGCTCGCCGCATTGCCACAGCAGTTCCAAAATATAACGACGCTGCCGGCTAAGGCGCAGATTGCACTCCCGGCATCGCTCCAAAGCAGCTTCCAAAGAGTCTACAGGGCGAGGCATGGGCAAACCTCAAGTCATACCGAGTCTGAGATAGCCAGTTGCTCATTTATACTAGTCTAACATTTGCAAGTCGAAGTTTCTGAAGATTTGTTGCAAAATCTCCGCTGGCATAGACCTCTCCAAGCCGTGTGCAGAAGAAGTGGGGTCAATTATTGACGATATCCCTTCTACAATACCGCTGGGGTGTTGAGGAGAAGCAGGATGCGGCGGCGCCAAATGATCTTGGGCTTGTTGGGACTAGCCGGCAGCAGTGGATTGGTGGGGGCCTATTGGGCCAGTCGGCAGCGTCCTACTTCGGTACCTCTGTCCGCGGTGGTGGGAGGGGCGGCGCCCCCTACCCCTCGACCTACGCCCACGGTTGTCCCCCATCCAGAAGCTCCCCAGGGGCTTTACATCCCAGCCCGCCGCGACCTCCGCCTAATGGTGCTCAGCGACCTAAACGGCATCTACGGCTCGGTGGACTACGACCCAGAGGTGGATCGGGCTATCCGCCTCATCCCCTACTTCCAGCCGGATATCGTCTTGGGCGGAGGGGACATGGTGGCCGGGCAAGATCCCCGCCTCTCGGAGGAGCGCATCCGTGCCATGTGGGCAGCCTTCGACCGGCATGTGGCCGGCCCGCTTCGTGCTGCCAAACTGCCCTACGGCTTCACGCTGGGCAACCACGATGCGTCCTGTGCCCGCACCACGCGGGGCGGTTTTCTCTTCCAAAAAGAACGGGATCTGGCCCGCGAGTTTTGGAACGACCCGGCCCACGATCCCGGTTTGAACTTTGTGGATCGAGGCGACTTTCCCTTTTATTACACCTTCGAAAAAGACGGGGTGTTTTACCTAGTCTGGGACGCCACCTGCAACTACATCCCGCCGGAACAGATGGCCTGGGCGGAAGCAGCACTGGCCAGTGAACGAGCCCAGAAGGCCAAGTTGCGCATCGTCATCGGCCACCTGCCGCTTTACGCCATCACCGTCGGGCGTGACGATCCAGGAGAAGTGCTGCTAGAGGCAGACGCCAAACGGGCCCTGCTGGAGAAATATCGCGTCCACACTTACATCAGCGGCCACCACCACGGTTACTATCCCGGCCACAAGGGACAACTGCAACTGCTCCATTGCGGCATTCTTGGCGCCGGCCCCCGCCCCCTCCTGAATAGCCCCCTGCCTCCCCGCAAGACTCTCACCCTCATCGATGTGGACTTCGACACTCCGGAAGTTACCTACTACACCACCTACCACATGCGAGATCTGAGCGTGATCGACCAAGCCGAGCTGCCCCGCTTCATCACCGGCCACAACGGCCTGGTGCTGCGCCGCGATGTTAACTGGGACAACCTCACCCCCGAAGAAATCGCCACCTGCCGCGCCCGCATCGGATCCCTGTGCCACGATTGACCGGAAAAAAGCGGCGCAGGCCCCAGCATTTATGCCCGGGGATAAGCTACAGCCTGTTAATTTAAAATAGGGTACAGGTTTTAAGAGGAAGGAGAGAAGGGAATGCCAACCCATTCTTTGGATC
>NZ_JANSIZ010000066.1:0-13407 GCF_047462315.1 Synechococcus sp. H60.2
AAACCGGCCTGGAGGTCCGTGGTTGGCTTGCCAACTGCAGGGCTACCCTTCGCGTCAGCGGCGCGTAGCGCTTAAGCTCGCTCCGTACCGCTTAGCGGTCGGAGCCGGGTAGTTTACTATCCAACTTCTGCAGTCGCAGCAACCGAATGGCGACACTTCGTCCGAGGGATCCGTCCAGACGCAGCCGGGATCCCTAGGGTTGAGGCTCGAGGTCGCTTCAAATAAGCTGGAAACACGCCGGGCTGGCCCTTGGCATTCTGTGGGCCGTTTCCGGTCTTCGCCCCGCTTCCGTAGGCCCCCTCTGGATATGGAGAGAGCTCCTGTGCGTTGCCTTGGGATGGAATAGCTCCACGGAGCTGGCGAAATGGCCGTTAATTTGTATTAGGACTATAGTGCAGTCGGCTATCATAAAGCCAAAACTGTTCTTGCTGGGTGGATTAGTCTCGTTCGGCGAGCTGCAGCGATGCCCACTTCTGCAGAGTCTCTGTCCTCTCCGCTTCCCCAAGGCGAGGCCCTCAAGCCCTCGGTGGTGGCGGCGCGGGAGCCTTTTTTGGGGCTGCTGCGGGATCTGGCGCGGGCTTACCAAGCCTTTGAAAACTACGCCAGCGCTCACATTCGTCAGATAGGGCTGACCGCCCCCCAATTCGATGTGTTGGTAACCATTGGCAACACTCCTGGCTTGACGATGAATATCCTGGCCCAGAAAACGCTGGTTACCAAAGGGACGCTGACCGGGATCGTGGATCGCCTGGAACAAAAGGGGCTAGTGCGCCGCGAGGTACCTCCAGAAAACCGCCGCTGCTTCAAGATCGTGCTTACCGAAGAGGGGGAAAAACTGTTTGAACAGGTCTTCCCGGCCCATGTGGCCTACCTGAAAGAGCGCTTTCAAAAGCTGAATCCGGAAGAGATGGCTCAGATCCAAGCCTGCTTGAAAAAGCTGCAAGCAATTTTCTATTAGATCCCTCCTTGCGAGAGAGGCTAAGCAGCGGGACTTTTCAGCAGGTGCAGTCAGCTCTGCCTAGGGCTAGATCGAGGAGCTAGCCACTGCCTCACCCCAAAACCCAGAGCATGAAGGTCACTCCCAAGGTAACGGCGCCGAAGAGGGCATAGCTAATCCGGCGCAGTGGCTGCAGTTGCATGGCATGCAGATCCTTAAGCCAACCCAGCCCCAGCGATTCCACAAAGCGATCTAACACTGCTTGCATGGGGTAGGCGTAAACGGATCCCTGTTCTTTGAAGTTGACTAGCACAACTAGCAGCGTGGCGTAGCCCCAGAGGAGGCCCCAGAGCACAGCACTCAACCCGATTAAGATGGGCTCAAGCATCGACCTTCCTTGGTCTCCTGGGGGCGTGACCGCCGTCCCCCCGACGGAGTTCTTCGAGCTGAAGAGCTGGATCTCATTTTCAGCCTCTTTATCTGCTTGAAGCTACCCTCCCACCTCTAGGCCCGCTTTCAAGGGCCAGAGCAGGGGTGTCCTGCCCGTCCAAGGCAAAAGATGGCAGACTAGGGTTACCAGTCCAAGCCATCTTGACTAATGCCCATGAGCTCTCGCTACCTGCTGCCCCCTGCCGAGCCCAAATCCGTCGGCACCGCCTATCTCCTCTGGGCGTTGGGCATATTCGGCATCTGCGGTGTCCATCGCTTTTACCTGGGCAAAACCGGGACAGGCTTTCTCTGGTTCTTTACCTTTGGCCTGTTGGGAATTGGCCAGTTGATTGACCTGTTTTTGATCCCAGGCATGGTGGAAGATTACAACTTCAAGCTGGCCGTCTTGCAAGGGATCCGCCCCTCTGGGGCTCCCGTCAAGTCTGTCTCGGCCCCGCCTCAGCCTTTGAAGGGTCAGGCGCTGATGCGGGAGATCCTACGGCTGGCGCAGCAGCGACAAGGGATCCTCACCCTCTCGGAGATCGCCATCGAGCTGCCTGCTGACTTTGACGAGATTGAAAAAGCGCTGCGAGAGCTAAGCCGACGGGGCATTGCCTCCCCTGAGAACAACCTCACCACCGGCGCAGTGGAGTACCACTTCCCTCACCTGTTGCGCTCCCCTGGCGACCGGCGCTCCCTCTGACAAGGTCCTACTGGGATCCCAGGATCCCCCGCTGTTTGGCCAGTTGCATTGCCCGGCGAAAGGCCAGCAAGCCCAGCCCGAAGTAGAAAAGGCCGCTGGCCAGAGCCATGAGCAGCCGCAGGGGATCCAATCCCACCTCCCGCACCATCAGATCCCGCAGCAGGCCAGCCCCTGCCGTCATGGGCAGCATCTGCCCCAGCCACTTCAGGGATCCCGACCACTCTTCTGTGGGGGTGGCTAGGAGAAAGAGCAGGCCGAATTGGCTCAGGATCAGCAGTTGTTGGATGCGCTTCCAAATCAAGGCAGCAGATCCCAGCAAAAACGAGAAGCCATAGGCCCCCAGCACCACGCTCAAGAGGGGCAACAACAGAGTGGGAGGAAAGCGCAGCCGGCTGCCTGTCAACAGCAAAATGACGCCCAAAATAACGACGACGACGGAAAAGCGCAACACCAAGCTGGCGCAGGCCCGCGCCAAAAACAGGGTGGCCGCCGAAAAGGGCGAGAGCAACACCTGCTCCAAGGTGCCTGTCTGGGCTTCCACCTGCAAGTTGAGGGCAATATCGTTCACCACAAAAATCACCAGCGTCCAGAGCACATAGCCGATCACCACCGCGTCCAGCCGTTCGCCAAATTGGGAGGCCGGCCCCGCCACATACTGAGCGCCGGCAAAGAGGGCATAGAAGAAAAAGGTGGTGATCAGGATCCCGCCCAGGGCTTCTGCCGGATAGCGGATGTACTGGATCCAGGTGCGCTTTAGCTCCGCCCAAAACAGGTACAGCAGTGGTCTCATCTCCTCTGCAGCAGCTTGAGAAAAATGTGGGTGAGATCCGCTTCCTCTCGCTTAACGCCAAGCAGGGGCAAGGGCTTGAGGATCTCCAGCACCTGATACAACGCCTCTGAAGAGCCGCCAAAGCGCAACTGATGGAAGCCGAGAATCTCCACCCCTTGCTGGAGCAGGCGCTCAGCCCGGCTGGGATCCAGCTCTTGTTCCAACTCAATCCGATAAGTACTGGCTGCGCCGGCAAACTGGCGGATCAGCTCCTGCGTGGGGGCCTGGCAGAGGATTCTCCCCCCCTCGATCACGGCCACCTGGTCTGAGAGGGCCTCGGCCATCTCCAGTTGGTGGGTAGTGAGGAGAATGGCCCGACCTGCAGCGGCAATTTGGCGGATCAAGGATTTCACTGCTTGGGCGGCTTCCACATCCAGCCCCAGGGTGGGCTCATCCAAAAGTAGCAGAGCCGGCTGGTGCAAGAGGGCAACAGCAATGGCCACCTTCTGCTGCATACCCCGCGAAAGGGTCTGCACAGCAACATCCCGTTTTTCCAGCAGGCCAAAGGTCTCCAGTAGCTCCAGCCCCCGCTGGCGAGCCGTTCTGGGGGATAGCCCCCGCAGCACGCCAAAGTACTCTAAGTTTTGCAAAGGGGTCAGCCGCCAGTAGAGGTTGCGGTTGCCTTCCAGCACCGCCCCCACCTGGGCCAGCGCACCCGCATCGGCGTGGGGATCCCGTCCCAGGATGCGCACCGTGCCAGCATCCGGCCGGATCAGCCCAGCAATCATCTTGATGGTGGTGGTCTTGCCGGCTCCATTGGGCCCCAAGAAAGCCAGGATCTCCCCTGCCGCCAGCGTCAGAGAGACATCCACCACCGCCCGCACCTGCTTGCCCCCCTGCCGGTAGGTTTTCTGGAGGTGGTGGGCTTCGAGAACTTTCATGACTTTTTTATTTCTTTTATGTCTTTGCTGAGAGAGATACAAGGAAAGGAATCGCTTTCAAGAAGAATGGCGTCAACACCTCATAAGAATAGGCAGCCGAGAACTTCCCTGGCTAACCCTATCTGGGCAGCAAGACAGCGGCAGGGATCCCAGCCAGCCAGGAGATGAACCCGAACTAGAGCCGCGCAGGCCTTGGCCGGGGATCCCATCGGTTTGCTGCGCCTGCTGGGAAAACGATTGCCTACGATCTAGACCCCTCTTGTCGAGGCAGGGGATCCCGCCCTGGTCTTGTTACAGAAATTTAGAATCGTTACAATAGTTAGCATCTTTGCATTGCAGGTTTCATCTTATGGCACTCACTCAGCGCTTTCCCGTGCTGTTTGTCTCAGTTTTGCGTCACGACAGCGTAGCCCCGCGCTGGTCTCAAGTGGCGTGGACCGTCTTGCGGGTGGTGGCAGGGCTATTCATGATTCACAACGGCCTCGACAAACTGGCTGATATCGAGGGGTTTGCAACGGCTTATGTAGAAGTGATCGGGTTGCCTTTCCCGATCTTTTTTGCTTATGTAGCTGCCTATACTGAACTGATCGCAGCTCCGCTGGTGGCAGTGGGTTTGTTGACCCGCGCGGCGGCGTTGGGTTTGTTCGCCACGATGGCGGTGGCCATGTTCCACCACATCAAGGTGGCTGGCTTCAGCGTTCCTTATCTGGAGCTATCGGCTATCTACGCGGCCATCTTCTTGGCCTTTGCAGTAAATGGCGGCGGTTGGTTCTCTCTGGATCAGCTCTTGGTGAACGGTATTGAGGCGGGGCTGAACCGCTCCAGCCGACAAAAGTTGGAGAGCCTGGAGTCTTCGCTGCAAGCCACCGAGCAGGTAATTGCGCTGGGCGAGCAAGAGGCCGAGGCTGCCAAAACCCCTCGCTCCTGAGCCATCCCGCTAGCGGCAAAACCGCAACTCCCCTCTCCCACTGGGAGAGGGGCAGGGGGTGAGGGTCAGCTCCCCCTGAGAGAGAGGATGAGGGTGTTCGCGCTAGCGGCGCAGAGCGCTTGGGCTAGATGCGGCTGGCGGCTCGCTCCATCAGGCGTTGGTGGGTGGAGCGCACCGGCTCTCCCGGCTTAGGCTGCCGCTGCACATAGGTGCCATCGGGGCGCAGCTCCCAAGCTTGCCGGTTATCCGTCAGACAAATCTCCAAGATCGCCTTCAGCTCTTGCTGCAACAGGGGATCCTCTACAGGGGTCACCACCTCGACGCGGCGATCCAGGTTGCGGGTCATGTAGTCGGCGCTGCCAATGAAGTACTCTTCCTGGCCGTCGTTGTAGAAGTAGAAGATGCGGGAGTGCTCCAAAAAGCGCCCGATGATGCTGATAACGCGGATGCGCTCGCTCAGGCCCGGGATCCCTGGTTTTAGGCAGCACATGCCGCGCACAATGAGATCAATCTCTACTCCTGCCTGGCTAGCCTCATAGAGCACTTGGATCATGCGTGGGTCGGTGAGGGAGTTGACCTTGACGATGATGCGCCCTTGGCGTCCTGCCTGGGCATGGCGCATCTCTCGCCGGATCAAGGCTTCCATGCCCTGGCGCAAGGTACGGGGGGCCACCAGCAGCTTGCGGAAGTGCCGCTGCCGCGAGTAGCCAGTTAGCAGGTTAAACAACTCGGTTACATCGTTGCAGAGGGTCTCGTTGCAGGTAAACAGGCCCAGATCGGTGTAGATACGGGCGGTCTTGGGGTTGTAGTTGCCGGTGCCGATGTGGACATAGCGCCGCAGGGATCCCCCCTCTTCCCGCACCACCAGGGCCAACTTGCAGTGGATCTTCAGCCCTGGCAGGCCATAGGCCACGTGCACCCCGGCTTTTTCCAGCTTCTTGGCCCAGAGGATGTTGTTTTCTTCGTCGAAACGGGCCTTCAGCTCCACCAGAGCGGCCACCTGCTTGCCGTTTTCGGCAGCCTGGATGAGGGATCCCACCACCGACGAATCGCCAGAGGTGCGGTAGAGGGTTTGCTTAATGGTGAGCACCTGCGGATCGTTGGCCGCCTCCTCCAGAAACCGTTCCACACTGGCAGCAAAGGAGTCGTAGGGGTGATGCACCAGCAGATCCCCTTCCCGGATGACGGAGAAGATATCCACCGGCTCGTCGCTGACCGAGGCAGTACGCAAGCGGGGAGGAGTGACGGGCCCCCAAGGGGGATCCTTTAAATCGGGCCGGTTTAGGTTGAGAAACGCCATCAGCCCCCCCATGTTGAGGAGCCCATCCACCTCGTAGACAGAGTCAGCATCCAGATGCAGCTCTTCGCAGAGCCGCTGTCGAATGGCAGACGGCATGGACTTGGCAATCTCCATGCGCACCACCGAGCCGAAGCGGCGCTTGCGCAGCTCTTCTTGAATGGCCGCGAGCAGATCGTCGGCTTCGTCCTCTTGGATTTCCAGATCGGCACCGCGGGTGATGCGGAAGGGGTAGTACTCCAGCACTTCCATGCCCACGAACAGCGCCTCCAGATGGTGGGCAATCACCTGCTCCAGCGGCACAAAGCTCACCCCGTCCCGCAGCGGCACAAAGCGGGGCAGGGTGCTGGGCACCTTGATGCGGGCAAAGTGTTCCCTGCCGGTTTCCGGATCCCGCACCACCACCGCCAAGCTGAGGCTGAGGTTGGAGATGTAGGGGAAAGGATGGCCCGGATCCACCGCCAAGGGAGTGAGCACGGGAAACAACCGTTGGTCGAAATACTCCCGCAGCTCCTGCCGCTCCGGCTCGGCCAGCTCAGAAAAATCGCGGATGTGAATGCCTTGTTCCGCCAGCTTAGGCACCAATTCCTGCCGAAAACACTCGTGTACCTTTTGAATCAGGGGGCGCAGGTGCTGGGAAATCTGCCGCAACTGCTGCTGCGGCGTGAGGCCATCGGGGGTCGGCAGCAGCACGCCTGTTTCCAACTGACGGCGGATCACCGCCACCCGCACCATAAAGAACTCGTCCAGGTTGCTTTCGAAAATAGCGAGGAACTTCAGCCGCTCCAAGAGGGGGGTGCGCTCGTCCAGGGCCTCGTGCAAAACCCGGGCGTTGAACTCAATCCAGCTCAGCTCCCGGTTGAAGTAGTGCTCCGGCAAGGCATAGCCCTCCTGGATGGGCGCAGTCGAGATCCCTGGCTGGCCGGCATTGGGGGGGGAACCTGTCGCATCGGGGTTGCGGGGCGACAAGGAGGAGTCCGTTTCCTTGGGGCGCGGAGTCATGGTGGCCGAGATCTGGGTTGTCTCAAAGCGTCAACAACGGCTGGAGCCGACCCAATCCTATCCTGCTGGGTTCTGCTTGGAGGAGGCGGAAGTGTCCAAAACAGGCTTGGGCGGGCGTTCTGGCAACAGCCCTTGGGAGCGGGTAAGCAGAATTACCTGCAGCAGGATCCCGATCAACAAAATGCGCAAGGGACCGGCCCGGGTGGCCCACTGGGGCGGCAGACGGTTGGTCAACCACTCGCTGCCCGACCACACCCCCCAAATGGCCAGCACCCCCAGCAGGGCGCCGCGATTGTTGCCGCTGCCCCCCGCGATCAACATCACCCAGACGATAAAGGTGGCAAACTCCGGCTGGAAGGCTTCCGGGCTGATGAAATTGACAAAGTGGGCATAGAGCGCCCCCGCCAGCCCCATCAGCATGGATCCCAGCACAAACGCCTGCAGGCGAAACTGGAGGACATCTTTGCCGGCGGCCAGGGTTGCCGGCTCATCCTCGCGGATGGCCCGCAGCACCCGTCCCCAGGGGGAGCGATAGGCCCGCTCACTCAGCCAGTAAACCACCGCCAAGACCAGCAGCACCAAGCCCAAGTAGAGCAGTGTATCCTGCCCTGGGATCCAGCCGCGAAAGGGGCGCGGAATGCGGGTGATGCCGCGCACCCCGTTGGTCAGCCAGCCCTCGTTCCTCAGGATTTGGCTGATGATCTCGGCAATGCCGATGGTGGCAATAGCCAAATAGTCGGAGCGCAGCTTCAGGGTGATCAAGCCAATCAAGAAGGCGATCGCACCGGCGGCGGCTACTGCTATGGCAAAGCCCACCCAGAACGGCAGATTGAACCCGCCCAGATGTTCAGGGGTGGGCGGCGTCGTGGCTATGGCGCTGGCGTAGGCCCCCACAGCAAAAAAGGCCCCCACGCCGATGTTGAACATGCCGGCATAGCCCCACTGGATATTGAGGCCCAGCACCAGCACGCCGTAGATCCCCACCAAAACCAAAAAGAAGATGGCGTAGCTCAACATCAGGCCCGCCCCCCCAATAGCCCTGTGGGCCGGAAGATCAGCATCAGCACCAAAATGGCGAAGGCTACCCCTGTTTTGTAAGCCGGATTGATCGCTAAAGTCGAGAACTCCTCCGCCAGGCCAATTACCAGCCCCCCAGCAATGGCTCCATAGGGACGGCCAATGCCGCCGAGAATGGCCGCCGCAAAAACGGGCAACAACAGCCGCCAGCCCATGGTGGGGTGCAGCCGCGTATCCAGGCCCAGGAAGATGCCCGCCACACAGGCCAAGGCGGCGCCGATGGCCCAAGTCCAGAGGATGATCCGCTCCGTCTCAATGCCGGTCACCTTGGCCAAGTCAAAATTGTCGGCCATGGCCCGCATCGCTTTGCCCACCCGCGTGCGCTGCAAAAACAGGTGCAGAGCCACCACCAGCAAGGCCGTTCCCACCAGAATCACCACCCAATCCGGCTTGATGCGCAGCCCCCCCAACTGCCAGGGCAACTGAATGCCGCTGCGGTACACTTGGTTGTTGGGCCCCCAAACGATCTGCACCAAGCTGCGCAAGATCAGAGCCGTGCCAAAAGAAGAAATGAGCAAAATCACCGGTGCTTCCCGGCGCAGGCGGCGATAGATCAGTTGGTCGATCCCCACCGCGCAAAGTGCCGTCGCCAAGGCCGCCGGGATCCAGCTCACCCCAATCGGCCAACCCAACCCGACAAACGTTAGAGCAAAATAGGCCCCCAAGGTCATCAGATCCCCGTGGGCAAAGTTGGCAAAACGCAAAATGCCGAACGTCAGCGACACCCCGATCGCCCCCAGGGCGTAGATGCTGCCCAGGACGAGGCCGTAGATAAAAAGCTGCAACAGTTGGGCCACCCTTGCCCCCGCAATACCCTGCCCTGATGATGCCACGGGTTTGCCGAGAGCGGGATCCCATCCGGCCCAGCGGCAGGGTAGAGCTAGGGTAGGAGAAAGCGCGCAAGAGAGATCCATGCAGCCCAACTCTTCCCGGATCCCAGGTTGGCTAGTGGTTTTGGCCCTGCTGAGCGCTGCCTGTGGTGGGCCGGAGCCACCTCCAAGCAGGGATCCGGGTGTCCCGCGCGAGCCTATCTCCACTCCCCAGTTAATCTACGAAAACATCACTCTCACCCAGGCCAAACCCGATGGTGGCCTGCTCTGGCGCCTACAGGCGCGCCTGGCCGAATACGAGTCCCCCCCAGAAAACGGCTCCACTCCCGTACAGTTGGGATCTGCCCATTTGCAGTCTATCGAGGGAGAGTTTTTCGACGCAGACGATCGCGCCATTCGCCTCCGGGCCGAGCGGGGATCCGCCTATCCTGGCGAGCGGCGGCTGGAATTGACGGGCCAAGTGGTGGTGGAATCGGAGCGGGACAACCTGCGCCTGCAGGCAGAGCGGCTGCAGTGGCTGCCGGAAGAGCGCCTCCTCGAAGCCGAGGGCCAGGTACAGGTGGAGCTGTTGGACGGCCAGGGATCCCTGTGGGGGGATCGTTTGCGCATCGACTTTGGCCAGGCCCAGATGCAACTGGAGAATTGGGATCCAAGCCAACCGGTGCGGGCCAAGTATCGCGATCCGGAGCTGGAGCTGACCGCCAGCCGCTTGCTCTGGAACTTTGGTGCCGGCGAGGTGCAGGCGTTGGGAGCAGTCGAGGTGAATGCGCCCCAGCAAAGGGTGCGCCTCAGCGGCGAGCAATTGCAGGCCCCGCTGCCCCTGACCGAGCTGCGCCTGCTGGGCAACGTGAAAGCCAAAGCCGTTCCCGTTGGCGGAACGGGATCCCTGCAGACCGGCCAAGAGCTGGAAGCCCAAGAGATCCGCTGGCGCATCGGCTCCACCCAACTGCAAGCCCTGGGCAATGTGCGCTACCGCCAGCCTGGACAAGCCCTGACTGTGAGCGGTGACCAAGGGATCCTGGATTGGCAGGCCAACACCGCTCGGATCCAAGGCAACAGCCAAACCCGGCTCACTTTGCCCTAGGAGCCGGCGGCAAAGGGCCAACAAGAGCATGTCAAGATAGTTTAAGAACCGTGTTGGGTGGGTTGTGGTGAGGAGTTCAGCAATGGCAGAGACCGCCTGGGGGGAACGCCCCAACATTCTGTTAATCGTGCTGGATACCCAGCGGGCGGATCGCCTTTCCTGCTACTGGTCAGAGGAAGAGCGGGCCTGCCAGGTGCCCACCAGCCCCAACCTGGATCGGCTGGCCGCTGAGTCCACCCTCTTCGAGCGGGCCATCGCCCCCGCCCAGTGGACGATCCCCTCCCACGCCTCCCTGTTTACGGGGGAATACCCCAGCACCCACCAAACCGTTCAGGCAGACCTGGAGCTGAGCCCTGCTCTACCCACTCTGGCGGAGCTGTTGAAGCTGGGCGGCTACACCACCGTGGGCTTTTGCAACAACCCCCTGGTCGGGATCCTGAAAAACGGCCTGCGGCGCGGCTTCGACACCTTCTACAACTACGGCGGGGCCCTGCCCACCCGCCCTCCCGAAGGCAACCCTCTGCCGGCTCCCCTCAACCGCTGGCTGGCCGCCTACACCCAGTTTTGGCGCCGTCTCTCCTACCCGGTGCAAAATGCCTTTGCCCGCTCCGACACCCTTTTTCAGTTGGCGCTGCACCCCTGGTTTGCCTCCCTCTGGACCCGCCTGATGAACTTTAAGGGCAACACGGCTGCCTCCATCGCCGACCTGAACCGCTACCTGCAGCAGATAGCCCGCCGCCCTGCCGGAGCACCGCCTTTCTTTTGCTTCGTCAACCTAATGGAGCCCCACCTGCCCTACTGGCCGCCGGAGCCCTTTGTGCAGAAATACGCCCCCTACTTCAAGACCAACCGCGAGGCGCGCGAC
This sequence comes from Synechococcus sp. H60.2, assembly GCF_047462315.1. Taxonomy (NCBI): domain Bacteria; kingdom Bacillati; phylum Cyanobacteriota; class Cyanophyceae; order Synechococcales; family Synechococcaceae; genus Synechococcus; species Synechococcus sp. H60.2. Next base: position 10,863 of record NZ_JANSIZ010000066.1, read on the forward strand.
TTTTTGCGCCAGTACAACGCCCAGCCCTACCGCTGGATGGCGCCCCTGCCGCAGCCGCTTTCTCCCCTGCAAGCGCAGGTGCTCAGGGACATCTACGATGCCGAGGTGGCCTACCAGGATCACCTGCTGGGATCCGTCTTCGCCACCCTGCGCCACACCGGCCTGGAGCAGAACACTCTGGTGGCTATCGTCGCGGATCACGGCGAAGGCTTGGGGGAGCACGACTTCGTCGGCCATGCTTTTGTGGTTTACGAAGAGCTGATCCGCGTCCCCCTGATCCTGCATTACCCCGGCTATTTTCCGGCAGGAAAGCGCGTGGCCACCCCCGTTTCCACCCGCCGCCTCTTTCATACTCTCTTGGAAGCTGCCGGCTTCCGCCCCAGCCTTTCTCTAGCCAACGGCGCCCCCCGTATCAGCCTCAAGCTTCGCCGCGAGATCGCCCGCCTCAGCCTGACCCGCACCCTGGCCGGTGAGGATCCGGAGCAGGGGGTGGTGCTCAGCGAGGCCTTCCCGCCCCACCTTCTCCTGCGGGCCATGGAAAACCGCAACGACAGCCTGCTGCAGGCGCGCGCCTGTTACGACACCCGCCGAGCCCTCTACGAAGGGGTGACCAAGCTGATCCAAACCGGAGATTGCCCCAGCCTCTACAACCTGGAGCAGGATCCGGCGGAACTGCGGGATCTGCTCTTGGCCGGGATCCCTTCTCAGCCGGGGGATCCTGAGTTGGGATCCCTTTCTCCACAGGCTTGGCTAGACCGCCTGCGGCAAGGGCTAAGGCAGTGGGTGGAGTGGGCAGAATCGCGCCGGCCCAGCACCGCTCCTCGCCGAGTTGACATGGAAAGCAACGCAGACTTGGTGCGGCGGATGCAAGAGCTGGGCTACCTGGAGTAGGAGCTATTCCAGCTCCCCCTCTTCCCCCCAATGATCCCGCAGGTAGCCGTTGAGATCGTAGGCATCTGTCTCCTCGGGATCCGCCGTCGGCCAGTCCTCGTTCTGCCCACCGATGATGACGCGGGTGAGGCCAATGTATTCTAAGCTGAGGGTGCGCAAGGCGTTGATCAACACATCCAGCGCCAAGGCATCGGCAGTGCCCAGATCAAACCAGCAGCGGGCCCAGTTGTCCTTTTCTTCCAGGGATCCCATGTTGTGCATCAGGGAGGTCAAGGGAGCCGAGTCGCTAGGGTACTCCAAGTAGCTGAGATCCGCCTCGGCCTCTTGGGCCACCAGGCGCTCGGCGTTAAATCCCCCCAACTTGCCTAGCACATACCACGACTCTAGGACTTCCCTGAGGTACTCCAACTCCGCTGGAACCGGCGGCTCCGCAAACTCAAACCAGATCCAGAGATTTCCCGGATCGCACTCGCGAAACTCCACTTGCATGGACGGTTTCTCAGCTAGGCCTAGCCATCGATCTTAGTCTGGCCCAGGTCAGCTAGAAACCGCAGGAGCCCCGCCCTGTACCCCCGTATACGGGGGGAGGGGGGCCAGTCAGGGTCGGGAGGAATGCGGATGACGTATAGTTGCAACATGACCCAAGTTTTAACTATCTCCTGCAAGCTCAAGGTATCTGCTTCGCAAGCCCTAAAGCTAGAGGCAACCTTGTCGGCTTTTGCACAAGCACTCCTTGCGCCAGCGGGGCGGAGGCCTTACTGGGTCAACCAAAACACACCAGAGAAGGTGGTCAACCCAGTCAAGCTTCAATCGCTCTGCTACCGCGAAATTCGTACCCGCTTTGGGCTCTCCAGCAATAAGGACTCCGTCCCGCTAGCGCGAGTGACACAACAGGTGTGCAGAAGGTTGGCCGCTGCTCGCAAGGTTGCCCAGCAAAAGAATCGTCCGGTCAAAGCGTTCAAGGGCGGCTTTGTTACCTACGATGCCCGCATCTTCTCTTTCCGGGAGAAGGACTGGACGGTGTCGCTGACCACCGTTGAGGGATGCGAACGCTTTGAGCTGGATGTTGGCTCCTACCAGCGTGGCAGGCTGGCGGGTTCAAATCCCAAAGCGGCCACGTTGGTCAAAGGCCAAGACGGTTCCTACTTCATCCAGATTGGTGTGGAATCTGAGGCGCTGGAACTGCAGAGCACTGCCAAGGCGATTGGCGTGGATTTGAGTAGGAGAGATATTGCCCATACCTCTGAGGGAGAGAACTGGAATGGACAGCAGCTGAACCGGGTCAGAGACCACTACTCCCGGTTGAGAGCGGCTCTGCAACGCAAGGCCAGCAAGGGCACACGCAGTTCTCGGCGCAGGTGTCGGGAGTTGTTGCAACGGCTGTCTGGTCGGGAGAGGCGCTTTCAAGCTTGGGTGAACCATCGCATCTCCAAGTCCATTGTTGCTAGGGCACTGGCCACCCACCGTTTTATTGCCTTGGAGGACTTGACTGGAATTGAATTAGAGAACGTACCAATCAACAGTCGCGTAGTAAAGTCGAGCGGCGGCAGGCCAATAGTTGGGCGTTCTACCCGTTACGGCAGTTTGTGCACTACAAGGCCGCCAGAGCAGGGATCCAGGTTGTGGTGGTGCCGCCTGCCTACAGCTCGCAGAC
>NZ_JANSIZ010000067.1:0-13007 GCF_047462315.1 Synechococcus sp. H60.2
GGGCTTGGCTTTGGGGGTACTGGGTTTGGCGCTGCGGGTGCGGGCCTACCTGTGGGCGGGCACCCTGGGCTTTGGCCTGGGCGTCTTGCGGCAGGGGTGGCTGTGGGTAACCACTGACCCAATCCTGTTGTGGGGGATGGGGATCTTGCTGGGGGTGCTCTTGATTTGGGCAGCAGCCAATTTTGAGCAGCGCCGAGAACAGGTGGGATCCCGGCTCTCTGCCTGGCTAGAGCAACTGCAGGGCTGGGAATAGAGATAAACTGGTGCCGGCGTCGCTCCATCAGATATGGCCCTCTTCCTGTCCAGCGCTGATCCGAAAGTGCCCCCCCAGTCAAGGTGGAAACAGCTCCTGCAGCAAATCCTGTTGCCTTGGCGGGAGTTCGACGGCATTTTGCTGGCCACGGTGCTGGCCTTGACGGGCATCGGCATCATCGCCATCCGCAGCGCTGTCTGGGAGCGTCCCATCAGCCACTACTGGCTGCAGCAGTTGATCATGGCCGGGATCAGCCTGGTGTTTTTGGCGATGGTGGCGCGGATCCCCTACGAGCGGCTGCTGCGCTGGCATTGGTTCACCTATGGCCTGACTTTGGCGGGCTTGATTGCAGTGCTCTTTTTCGGCACGGCGGGAGGAGGGGCAGAGCGGTGGATCTCCATTGCCGGCGTCCAGGTACAGCCTTCCGAGTTTGCCAAGTTGGGGGTCATCATCACCCTGGCGGCCATTTTGCACCACTGGCCAATCAAATACTTCAGCCAAATCTGGGTGGCTGTTGCCGTCGTCGCTCCTCCTTGGGTTTTGATCTTCCTGCAGCCCAACTTGGGCACCGCCCTGGTGTTTGTGGTGATCTTGCTGGTCATGCTCTACTGGGCCGGGGCCAAGGGCAGTTGGATCCTCCTGCTGCTGTCGCCGGGGGTGGGGGCCATTCTCTACGGCCTGCACACCCGCGCGGAGTTGAGCTGGATGCTCTGGGTCTGGCTGATCTGGTGCCTGGGCATGGCGAGCCTAGCAGCTTGGCGGCTGCCTTGGCGGTGGACAGGAGCGATGACCTTTGGAGTGATCAACCTGCTCTCCGGGCATCTGGGCCAGGTGGCCTGGCACATCCTCAAGCCCTACCAGCGGCGGCGGCTGGAGATTTTTATCGATCCCATGCAAGAGCCCTGGGGATCCGGCTACCACCTGATTCAATCTCGCATCGCCATCGGCGCCGGTGGGCTCTGGGGCCGTGGCATCCAGCAGGGCACCCAAACCCAACTGGACTTTATCCCCGAGCAGCACACCGATTTCATTTTCTCGGCCATTGGGGAAGAGATGGGCTTTGTCGGCACCCTGACGGTGCTGATCCTGTTTTGGATTCTGTGTGCGCGGCTGATCTGGATTGCCCAAGGAGCCAAGGACAATTTCGGGTCTCTCATTGCCATCGGGGTGTTGGCGATGATCCTCTTTCAGGCGGTAGTCAATATCGGTATGACGATTGGCTTGGCCCCCATCACCGGCCTGCCCTTGCCTTTTTTGAGCTATGGCCGCTCGGCTCTGTTGACCAACTTTCTGGCCATCGGCCTGGTGGAATCGGTGGTGATGCACCGCCAACGCACCACCTTTTTCAAGTAATTTCAAGAGTTCTCCTCTCCCTCTTTTTCTAGCGGCACTGACCCAGGCCAGTACCCATCTGTTCTTCGCTCGACAGGGATCCCGCTCGTCTGCAGAACTCCCATGAAGTCCGAAAAGGCTGTAATTTGAATGGCTGCAATCGATTCAGTATGAAATTGACCACCCCTGGCAATGGGGATCGCTCCCTTGCTCTACCCCTGCTGGGGTAGGTATCCTATTCCCACCTCCCTCCCGTCGTCCCTTGTAGGGAGCCGCGGCGCGGTTGGGATCCCTTTGTCTGTACCGGTCTTGTCGCCATGTCTCAACCGGCCCTGGAGTCGATTCTGCAGGAAAAACGCCTTTTCCCGCCGCCTCCCTCGTTTGTGCAGCGGGCTCGCATCACCCCTGAGCGCTACCAACAGATTTGCCAAGAGGCGGAAGCGGATCCCTTGGGGTTTTGGGAGCGGCTGGCACAGCAGGAATTGCACTGGTTTCAGCCTTGGCAGCAGGTGTTGCACTGGGATCCGCCCCAGGCGCAGTGGTTTGTGGGGGGGCAGCTCAACCTCAGCTACAACTGCCTGGATCGCCATTTGGACAATGGCCGCCGCCACAAGCCCGCCCTCATCTGGGAGGGGGAGCCGGGGGACACCCGCACCCTGACCTACGAGCAGCTCCACCGCGAGGTCTGCCGCTGGGCCAACGGCCTCAAGTTTCTGGGCATTCAAAAAGGGGATCGGGTGGGGATCTACATGCCGATGATCCCGGAGGCCGTCATGGCCATGCTGGCCTGTGCGCGGATCGGGGCAGCCCATACGGTGGTGTTCGGCGGGTTCAGCGCCGAGGCCCTCAAGGAGCGGCTGCGGGATGCGGAAGCCAAAGTCGTCATTACCGCCGATGGGGGCTGGCGCAAAGATGCCATCGTCCCCCTCAAGCCCCAAGTGGACTTGGCGCTGGCGGAAGGGGTGCCCAGCGTCGAAAAAGTCCTGGTGGTGCAGCGGACAGGACAAGCTGTGTCGATGATCCCGGATCGAGATATCTGGTGGCATGAGCTGGCCCCCAGCCTAGAAGAAGCCTGCCCCGCCGAGCCTATGGACGCGGAGGCGATGCTGTTTATCCTCTACACCTCCGGCACTACCGGCAAGCCCAAAGGCGTTGTCCACACCAGCGGCGGCTACAACCTCTACACTCACGTCACCTGTCAGTGGATCTTCGATTTGCAAGAAGAAGACATCTACTGGTGTACTGCCGATGTTGGCTGGATCACGGGCCACAGCTACATCGTCTATGGCCCCCTCTCCAATGGTGCGACGGTGTTTATGTACGAGGGGGCGCCCCGACCTGCTAAACCCGATTGTTTCTGGGAGCTGATCGCCCGCCACCGCATCTCGATTTTCTACACCGCCCCCACGGCAATCCGGGCTTTTATGAAAAGTGGCGACGCCCTGCCCCGCCGGCATGACCTCTCCTCGCTGCGGCTGTTGGGCACCGTGGGCGAGCCGATCAACCCGGAAGCCTGGATGTGGTACTACACCGTCATCGGCAGTGGGCGCTGCCCGATTGTGGATACCTGGTGGCAGACCGAAACCGGCGGCATTATGATCTCGCCTCTGCCGGGAGTTACACCCACCAAGCCGGGATCCGCCACCCGCCCTTTCCCGGGCATTGCGGCAGATGTGGTCGACATGGAAGGGAACCCGGCCCCAGAAGGGGGTTATCTGGTGATCCGCCGTCCCTGGCCGGGCATGATGCGCACCCTTTACAAAGATCCGCAGCGGTTCCGCTCCAGTTACTGGGAGCGGATCCCGCCCAAGGATGGGCAGTACTTCTACTTTGCCGGGGACGGCGCCCGCCGGGATGAAGATGGCTACTTTTGGGTGATGGGCCGGGTGGACGATGTCATCAATGTTGCCGGCCACCGTCTGGGCACGATGGAATTGGAATCGGCGCTGGTCTCTCACCCAGCTGTGGCGGAGGCAGCGGTGGTGGGGCGACCGGACGAGATCAAGGGAGAAGCGATCGTGGCTTTTGTCATCTTGGCGGAGGGCTACGAGCCGGGCGAAGCGCTGCGCCAAGCACTGATGCAACATGTGGTCGAGGAGATCGGAGCCATCGCCCGCCCCAGCGAGATTCGCTTCACCGAGGCGCTGCCCAAGACCCGCTCTGGCAAGATCATGCGCCGCCTGCTGCGGCAACTGGCTGCCGGCTCCGGCATCAGCGGCGATACCTCCACCCTCGAAGACCTGGGGGTGCTGGAACGGCTGCGGCAAGGGGTGTGAACTGCCAACGCGCCGGCACTAAGATGGGGACATCGAGTCCTGGGTTGTCAAGCTCGCATGTCGCCTCTGGATCCCGCACTTTACTTTGACCACAGCGCCACCACTCCGCCTCGGCCTGAGGTGATCGAGGCTATGGGGCTGGCGATGCAGGAGAGTTGGGGCAACCCCTCCAGCTTGCATGGGTGGGGAGAACGGGCGGCCATGGCCATGGAACGGGCGCGGCAGCAGCTGGCCGAGCTGCTCAACTGTGAGCCGGAGACGCTGCTGTTTACCTCTGGCGGAACGGAGTCCAACAACCTGGCCCTGTTTGGGGTGGCGCAGCGCTACTCCACTCCCCAGCATCTCATCATCTCTAGCGTCGAGCACGCCTCGGTGGAGAATGCCGCCCGTCGGTTGCAGGCCCAGGGCTGGGAGGTAACCCGTCTGCCGGTGAACTCCGCCGGCCAGGTGGATCCCCAAACCTTGATCCAGGCGTTGCAGCCCAACACCGTTCTGGTCTCCATCGTCCACGGCCAGAATGAGGTGGGATCCCTGCAGCCGATTGCCGAGCTGGGCCGCCTTTGTCGCCAGGCAGGAGTGCTCTTCCACACCGACGCGGTGCAGACTGTGGGGCGGATCCCCCTGGATCTGGCGCAACTGCCTGTGGACCTGCTCTCCCTGTCTGGGCATAAGCTTTACGGGCCGCAGGGGGTGGGGGCGCTCTATGTGCGCCCAGGGGTGGAGCTGCAACCGCTGCTGCGGGGGGGCGGGCAAGAACGGCGGCTGCGAGCCGGCACCCAAGGGATCCCTGCCATTGTCGGCCTAGGGGTGGCGGCGGCTTTGGCAGCCCAAGAGCTGGAGCAGGAGACGGCCCGCCTGCGGCAGTTGCAACGGCAGCTGGCCCAGTTGCTGGCCTCTGTGCCGGGTTTGCGGCTGACCGGCCCCTCGGATCTGGAGCAACGCCTGCCCCACCACCTCAGCTACTGCACTGCCGTGATCCCGGGGCACGTGCTGGTGAGGGAGATGAGCCGCCAGGGAATCGCCATCAGCGCCGGCTCTGCCTGTAGCAGCGGCCAGCGGATCCCCAGCCGCATCCTTTTGGCCATGGGCTATTCCGAGGCCGAGGCCCTGGGATCTATCCGCCTCAGCCTGGGCAAGGCCACCACCCAAGCCGCGGTTGAGCAGGTGGCCCGCTCCCTGCAGGCTCTCCTCCGCTCTGCTGCTGGATCCCTTGAGGGTCAGGCAACCCAACCCCTGCCGTCAGCGCCTGCCGCTGAATTGGCGGCTGGGTTAAGGTGATAGAGAGTTACAGGGCTGGTCGTCATGGCTGAGATGAGTCCGTATCAGGTCTTAGGGGTCAGCGAAGAAGCCTCCTTTGAGGAGATCCAATCGGCACGGGCACGGCTCCTGGCCAGCTTGGGTGCGGATGAACAGCAGCAGGAGCGGGTGGAACAAGCCTACGATGCCATCCTGATGCAGCGCCTGCGCCTGCGCAAGGAGGGCAAGATCGCTGTCCCCGACCGCATTCGCTATGCTGAACAACGGGCTGCCCGTCTGGAGACGGAACTGAGTTTGCCCCGTCCTGCTGCCCAAAATCCCCCTTGGATTAGCCGTTGGCTAGATAGCCCTTCTGCCCCGGATGTGCTCTGGCCCGCCGTGTTGCTGGGAGGACTGGTGGGTTGGGTTGTCTTGGCCCCTGATGAGTATCCCTCCCTGCAACTGGCGCTGGGGCTGATGACCTGCATCTATTTCCTGTACCGCAAGGAGCGCCGCTTCCTTCGCGCTTTGCTCTTGGCGCTGGCAGGACTGAGCCTAGGACTGATGTTGGCCTACGGCATTGCCCTTCCCCTTACCGGCGGCGATGCCCCTGGCGCCCTGTTGGTGGGGATCACGTTTGGAGTGATGTGGCTGATAACCAGCTTTTTGCGCTAGTTGGGGAGCTTCAGGTATACATTTGTGCTGCCTGTTCATTCAAGTCGTCCCAAGCCGGCTTGAGATACAGCCACTTCAAACAGCAACGAAACGGTTCGTTACGTCGTTCCCTAACTCCCCTCTCCCTGAGGGAGAGGGGTTGGGGGTGAGGGCTAGCTCCCTGAGGGAGAGGGGTTGGGGGTGAGGGTCTGGTTTGATTGAAGCAGGCAGGGATCCGTCAAGGTCTTATCTGCCGAAGCGCCGCTGCCGCGACTGATAGCTGAGCAAGGCTTGGTGAAAGGCGGCGCGGTCGAAGTCCGGCCAGAGGATGGGGGTGAAGTACTGCTCGGTGTAGGCCATCTGCCAGAGCAGGAAGTTGCTGATGCGCATCTCGCCGCTGGTGCGGATCAACAGGTCGGGATCGGAGAGGCCAGTGGTGTAGAGAAATTGGGAGAAGAGGGCTTCGTCGATCTGATCCGGTTGCAAAAGCCCCTGCTGCACCAGGGTGGCAATCGAGCGACAAGCCTGCAGGATCTCCTGTCTGCCGCCGTAGTTGAGGGCCACCGTCAGACAAATGCCCTCGTTGTGCTGGGTGCGTTCCACCGCATGCAGGATCGTGTCCTGCAAAGACTGGGGCAGGGCCGACAACTGGCCGGCAAACTGAATGCGCACCCCCTGCTGCACCATTTCCGCCAGTTCCTGCCACAGCACCTGCTCGAACAAGGTCATGAGAAAATCCACCTCCTCGCGGGCGCGGCCCCAGTTCTCCGTGGAGAAGGCGTAGGCGGTGAGGAGAGGGATCCCCCAATCGTGACAGCAGCGGAGCAACTCCTTCAAAGCCGCTACCCCGCGCTGATGCCCGACACTGCGGGGCAAGCCTCGCTTTTGCGCCCACCGCCCGTTGCCATCCATGACCACTGCCACATGGCGGGGCAACAACTGCGGATCCAGGTCGGCAGGCAACTGCAGAAGATGGGCAGGAGAAAGGGTCATGCGGATCAGTCTTTGGGAAGGGTTTTCTCAGGTTTGCGAGGGAATTTGGCTAGATCTGGCAGGGATCCCCACCAGCGCAACGGTCCATTGCGAATCCACGGGTGGGCCCATAATCCCTGCAGGGGAGCATCCCGTTTTTTGGCTTCACGCGGATGACGCAACCGCTGCACCAGCAGTTCGTGTAGCTTGGCACTGGTCAGGGGTCGCTCGAGGCGTCCGCCTTCTGCCAGTGAGATGGATCCCGTCTCCTCTGAGACCACAATACACAAGCAATTGGCCTGTTCTGTGATCCCCATCGCCGCCCGGTGCCTCGTGCCTAGTTGGCGAGAGGCAGTTCGCTCCGAAACCGGCAGGATCACCCCTGCCGCGCGAATCCGATCCCGATGGATAATTACAGCCCCATCGTGCAGGAGCGTCGAGGTCTGGAAGATCGTCTGTAAGAGCTCCCGCGATACCCGCGCCTGCAAAGGAACTCCTTTATCGGTGAACACCCGCGAGTCGATTGGCTGATCTGGCTCGATCACAATCAGCGCCCCTGTCCGATTTTGAGAGAGTTCTCGCACCGCCTGCACCACCTCCTCCACCAACTCTTCCTCTGGGTCGTCCTCGTCGTTGCCTTCTGGATCTACCCACTCTATGCGGATGGCTTTTGCCAGTTGCTCCAAGAGCCGCCGAAACTCCGGCTGAAAGAGTACCCCCATCGCTATAGCCGCAGCAAGGAGCAGGCGATCCAAAATCAGGTGCACCAGTGGCAGCGAGGCTGTGGCCAGATACAGCACCAGGAGCACCATAAATCCCCGCACCAGCACCCCGGCCCGGCTCTCGCGGGTGTAATAGAGGGCCAAAGCCAATAGCAAGACGGCCAGAGCCCAGTCCAACAGGCTGAGAACGTTAAATTGCTGTAGCCAAGCCCATAAGGCCGCCAGCATGCCGAAAAACCCCGTTCACGCTCCCCTCGTTGCGGACCCTTTGCCTACGCCATCCTGCGCCCCAGAACCTTTTGGTTCCGGAACCCCTGTTGGACTGCGGCCCCCTGACCAGCCTACCACTCACCTCCTACCTGTCTTCCAGTCTTTCCTGCCCGAGAGCCAGCGGGGTCACTGCTGCAGAAAAAACCAAGCCCCCCTCAACAGCAACGGTTACAGGCAGCCATCTCTTCCCTTCACCGTTGCAAGCGCTCCGGTAAGATGTCCTGACGGATCAAATCCGCATAAGTTTCCCGCCGCAGGATCAACTGGGCCTCACCCTGGTTGACCAGCACCGCCGCTGGCCGAGGGAAGCGGTTGTAATTGGAGGCCATGCTGTAGTTGTAGGCCCCGGTGGCCAACACAACTAGGACGTCGCCAGGCGCTGGGTTGGGCAAAAGCACATCTTTCAAGAGCACATCCCCCGACTCGCAGTGTTTGCCGGCCACTGTTACCCGCTGGGTGGCCTCGGCTTCAGGGCGGTTGGCCAAGAGGGCAGTGTAGCGGGCCCCATAGGTGATAGGACGGGGGTTGTCGGACATGCCGCCGTCGATGGTGACGTAGAGGCGGCCTTCGGGAAGGTCTTCGCTGGGCGGGATCCGTTTTTGCCCCCCCAGGGTATAAGCGGTAACAGCAGCCGGGCCAATCACGGATCGTCCAGGCTCGCAGAGCACCTTGGGCAGGGGGAGCCCGGCGGCGGTGAAACTCTGCCGCACGGCAGTGGCTACCGCTTCCACCCACTCTGGGATGGACGGGGGATCGTCGGATTCGACATAGCGGATCCCCAGGCCGCCGCCCACATTGAGCTCCTGGAGGGGCAGGCCTCTGTCTAACCCTTGCCGCCAAATCTGAGCCAGTACCCCCGCCAGGTCGCGGTGTCCTTGCAGATCAAAAATCTGAGACCCAATATGGGCGTGGAGCCCGACGCAGTGCAGTTGGAGATGGGCTGCCAGAAAATCAAACACCTCCGGCAGTTGCCACTGACCAATGCCGAATTTGCTGTCGGTTTGGCCGGTGCGGATGTACTCATGGGTGTGGACGTCAATGCCGGGGTTAACCCGCACCAATAAGCGGGCGGGTCGTTCAGGGGTGGCCAGAGCAGCTACCTGCTGCAGCTCGTAGAGGCTATCCGCCACCAGGGTGCAGCCCACCTCCAGGGCCATGGCCAGCTCCTCTGCCGACTTGGCGTTGCCGTGCAGGTAGAGCTCCTCACCCCTGGCCCCTGCTTGCAGGGCAGTGTACAGCTCGCCGCCAGAGGCGACATCCAGCCCCAGCCCTTCTTGCAGCGCCAAAGCACAGATGGCCAAGCAGTTCCAGGCTTTCGTGGCATACAAGACTTGGGATTGTCCAGGGTAACAGCGGGCCCAGGTGTCGCGATAGAGGCGGCAGGCCTGCCGCAGGGTCCATTCGTCCAGGATGTAGAGGGGGGAGCCAAACTGACGTACCAACTCCACCACGTCACAGCCGCCAATCTCCAGGTGGCCCTGGCTGTTGACGCGGCTGGTTAACGGCTGCAGCGACTGGTTGGGAGAAACGGATTTGACAGAAGGGGGCGTGCCGAGGGTTGAAACCATAGTCGCAAGCTAGAAGACTGTCTTCCACCCTACCAAGTTTTCTCTCCAGTTTGGCCGGGGAGAGATCCCCTCAACCCCCCAGAGGTTGCTCCTGGGCATTTACATCCTTTTTTCTGCTACTATAGGGAACCAGCGTCTGTGGGTCGATGCCCGAGTGGTTAAAGGGGGCGGACTGTAAATCCGCTGGCTTACGCCTACGTTGGTTCGAATCCAACTCGGCCCACCATGCCGCCCACGTAGCTCAGTGGCAGAGCACCCCCTTGGTAAGGGGGAGGTCACGAGTTCAATCCTCGTCGTGGGCTTAGGCGCAAACTTCCAGCTCTGCAGGTTGGGGTTTCCCTTCCCCTGCCCTGACAATCTCGCCGCTAAGAGAGAAAGCCCGCGTAGCAGTGATGCGCACTGGCACCAGGGATCCCTGCAATGGCTCCGGATCCCCGTCGAAGAAAACAATGCGGTTGCCGCGGGTACGTCCCATCGCTTGGCGGGGGTTTTTGGGGTTGGGGCCTTCCACCAGCACCTCCTGCACCTGGCCCAGCAGGCGGGCGCTGCGGTCGGCAGCCACCTCCGCTACCAAGCGGTTGAGCCGTTGCAGGCGGTCGCTTTTTTCCTCTTCCGGCACTTGGTCGGGCCACTCCGCCGCTGGCGTGCCCGGGCGGGGAGAGTAGGCGGCAGTATTGAGGAAATCAAAGCCGATATCCTGCACCAGTTGCAGGGTTTCTTGAAACTGGGCTTCTGTTTCGCCAGGGAAGCCAACGATGGCATCGGCGCTGATGGTGGCCTCGGGCATGTACTGGCGGATGAGCTGGATGAGCTGGCGGTAGCGCTCCTGGGTGTAGCCGCGCCGCATCCGCTTGAGGACTTCGTCACTGCCCGCCTGGAAGGGGATGTGGAAGTGCTCGCACACCTTGGGCAGCTCGGCACAGGTGGCAATGAGCTCTTCAGTGAAGTAGCGCGGGTGGCTGGTGGCAAAGCGAATCCGCTCGATCCCTTCCACCGAGTGGACAAAGCGCAGCAAGCTGGCCAGGTTGGTCTTGGGATCCAGATCCCGCCCGTAGGCGTCGATGTTTTGCCCCAGCAAGGTGACCTCGCGATAGCCGGCCCCAGCCACCTCCTCAATCTCGGCGCGGATGGCCTGCGGCTGGCGCGATTGCTCCCGTCCCCGCACCAACGGCACAATGCAGTAAGTACAGCGCTCATTGCAGCCGTAGATGACGTTGATCCAGGCTGTCACCCGGCTATCCCGGCGGGGTTTGGTGATGTCTTCCGGGATCTCGATGGGCTCAGTGGCCACCACCTGGTTGCCAGCCTCCACCTGGGCCAGCAGATCCCCCAGGCGGTTGACGTACTGGGGGCCCATGACCAGGTCGAGCTCTGGGACGCGGCGTAGCAGCCGCTCTCCCTCCTGCTGGGCCACGCAGCCGGCCACGATCAGCTTGATGGCGGGGTTTTTCCGCTTGCGCTGCGCCTGGATGCCCAGGTAGGAATACACCTTTTGCTCAGCGTTGTTGCGGATGGTGCAGGTATTGAAGAGAACCAAGTCTGCCTGTAGCTCGTCTTCGGCGGGCACATACCCCAGTGACTCCAGGATCCCGGCCATGCGCTCGCTGTCGGCCCGGTTCATTTGACAGCCAAAAGTGATGATGGAGTAGGTGGGAGCAGCCATGGCAAGACCAGAAGACAACGCAAGCAACCTTTACCTTTGAGCTTAGCGGATCCTTGGTGGCGGCGGAGGCGACCGCAGGTGCCGCCCACTGCCTCTCTCTCCGCTTGTTAGTCCGGCATGAGGGCGTGAACCTGCCTGCTGCCGTTGGGGTAGAGCAAGGCGCGCTTGGGGCCATGGATGGGATCCTCCACGATAATGGTTTGGTCGCGGCTGGCTCCCAGGGAGACGATGGCAATCGGTACCTGCATCAACTGGGCCAAAAACTTCAGGTAGTCGTAGGCTTCGGGAGGCAAGTCCTCAAGGGAGCGGCAGTCTTTGGTGGAGCACTTCCAGCCGGGCAGGGTTTCATAGATGGGCTTGCACTGGGCAAAGACGCGGGCATCGCTGGGAAAGTGACGGATCTCGCGCCCCTGGTACTCATAGGCAACGCACACCTTGATCTCGTCTAGGCCGTCCAGCACATCCAATTTGGTGATGGCCAGGCAGTCGAGGCCGTTGATCCGCACGGCATAACGCCCAATCACGCTATCGAACCAGCCGCAGCGCCGCTGCCGCCCGGTGGTGGTGCCAAATTCGGCTCCCGCTGCCCCCAGGTAAGCGCCAATCTCGTCCTTGAGCTCGGTGGGGAAGGGGCCTTCGCCGACGCGGGTGGTGTAGGCCTTGGCTACCCCAATTACCCGGTCGATGCTGGTGGGGCCGATCCCGGCACCAACGCAAGCACCACCGGCAATAGGATGGGAGGAAGTGACATAGGGGTAGGTGCCGTAGTCGAGATCCAGCAGCGTGCCCTGTGCCCCCTCGAAGAGAATATTTTGCCGCTCTTCGATGGCCTGGGTGAGGAGCAGGGCGGCGTCGGTGACGTAGGGGCGCAGCCGCTCCGCATAGGCCAGGTATTGCTCGATGATTGGCTCAGGATCCAGAGGGGGTAGGTTGTAGATTTTTTCCAGCAAAACGTTCTTGTAGGGAATGGCCCAACTGAGGCGCTCCCGCAGTTGATCGGGATACATCAAGTCCACGACGCGGATGCCCATGCGCTCGGCCTTGTCGGCGTAGGTGGGGCCAATGCCTCGCCCGGTGGTGCCCAGCCTATAGATGCCGCGCCGCTCTTCCTCGGCCACGTCGATGACACGATGGTAGGGCAGGGTCACGTGAGCGGTTTCGGCGATGTAGAGGTTGTGGGTGGAGATCCCCAGTTGGTGCAGTTGGTCGATCTCGGCCAGCAACACCTCAGGGTCGATCACCGTGCCACTGGCGATGATGCAGCGCTTGTCGGGGTAGAGGATGCCGGAGGGGATCAGGTGCAGCTTAAAGATTTGGCCCCCCACCACCACGGTATGTCCTGCGTTAACCCCGCCTTGGTAGCGGACGACCACATGCGCCTTTTCACTGAGGAGGTCGGTGATCTTACCTTTTCCTTCGTCGCCCCACTGGGCACCGACAACCACAACGTTTGCCAAGAGCTTCTCCTACAGTCTGTGAACGGCACAAAAAATCCCCTTTGCGGGGTTGCTGCACTAATTTACCCCATTGCTCGGGGGGGTGTTGAGGGTGTTTGACAAAAAGGTTAACAATCGATTAACTTTTCCGTCCTCAACTCCCCGGCTTGAACAGGCCGATGGCGGTGACCCGGTTGGAGCCCACCGCAAAGGCAAAGGACAGGCCCAGGGCATCGTAGTTGACGTAGTAGCGATCCTCCCGCAGGTATTCCCGACTGCCTTTGGGGTAGGGCACCACCTCGTTGTAGCCGTTTTCGCCGGGGCCGCCGTAAACAGCAACCACTTCCGAGTAGGTGGAGCCAATGCGGATCCCTTCGCCAGTCATGGCTTCGGGGTGGGTGGTGTAGATGCGGTCGGCAAAAAAGCTATTGAGAACGCCCGGACGGCGGTAAGCAAAGAGGATGTAGTCTTGCAAGTAGAAGATCTTCAGGTCGCTGTTGGGCTGGAAGACGTTGGCCCGCGACTCGGCGGGGATTAGATCCACGTTGCCCAAAAGGTGGGTATCGACGTTGCGGGTATCCATGCCCAGGACAAAACGACCGACGCGGCCCTCTTGAACCAGGAC
>NZ_JANSIZ010000068.1:0-12655 GCF_047462315.1 Synechococcus sp. H60.2
ACTACGAAGCAGCGCTCACGCAGTCTTTAGGATTCACCTGCACGTAGTGTTTGTAACAAAATACCGACGCAAAGTCTCAACCCAAGCAATGCTGGAAGTAATGAGGTCTGTTTTAGAAAGAGTTTTGGCCGCTAACCGGAGTGTGCTGAGCCAGACCATGTTCACCTGCTCATCGACCTGCAGCCTGATAACAACATATCTAACCTCGTTTCTTTTCTCAAGTCAGCATCAAGTCGCATACTAAGGCAACAGTTTGGAGAGCTAAGGCGTACTGGGGAAAAGCAAAGCTCTGGCACGATTCTAAATCCTGTGGTGGTGCACCCCTAGAAACAGTGAAACAGTACATCCAGAGTCAAGAGGGTTAGACAACCAGGTTAACCAGCTTCTTCGGCACCACGACGACCTTCTTCGGAGTCACCCCTTGCAGATACCTTTGGGCCGCCTCCGACTGCAAAGCCAGCCGCTCCTGTTCCTGGGGCGTGACATCGGCAGGGGCTTCAAAGGAGCCGCGCAGCTTGCCGTTGACCTGCACCACAATGGTTACCGTGTCGGCCACTAGCGCCGCCGGGTCGTAGCTGGGCCATGACTGGCGATGCACCGAGTCTGTACCGCCCACTGCCTGCCAAAGCTCCTCAGCTATGTGGGGGGCAAAGGGAGCCAAGAGCAGGATCAGGGTGCGGATCCCTTCTGCATAGACTGGCGAGTCTGGGATCCCCGCCTCGGCCAGGGCGTTGCTCAGCTTCATCAGCTCGGCAATGGCGGTGTTGAACTGGTACTCTTCCAGGTCCTCACTGACTTCTTTGATGGCCGTGTGGATGGCGCGGCGCAGATCCCTTTCCGCTTTGGTTAGGGATCCCGCCTCAACCTTGGCCTGCAGCAGCTCGGCGGCTTTGCCTTGCAAGGACTCCGTCCCGCTAGCGCGAACGACAAAGTCGTACACTTGCCGCCAGACGCGGTTGAGAAAGCGAAACTGCCCTTCCACATCGGCATCGTCCCATTCCAGGTCCTTTTCCGGCGGCGCCTTGAAGAGGATAAACATGCGGGCTGTGTCGGCTCCGTAGTGGGCCAGCACCTCCTCTGGATCCACGCCGTTGCCCTTGGATTTGGACATGGTGGCGTAGATAACTTCCAGAGGCTCGCCGGTCTCTGGATCCCGCGGGTCGTTGGGATCCTTGACCAGAGCCGCTGGGATCCAGCGATCCTTGCCGGACTTGTTGGGGTTGTAGTAGGTGCGCCCCTGCACCATTCCCTGCGTCAGGAGGCGGGAGAAGGGCTCGTCAAAATTCAACAGCCCCAGATCCCGTAGCACCTTGGTGAAAAAGCGGGAGTAAAGCAGGTGCAAAATGGCGTGCTCGATGCCGCCCACGTATTGATCCACCGGTAGCCAGGCGTTGACCAAATCCTTGCGGAAGATCTCGCGCTCGTTGCGGGGATCACTAAAGCGCAGGAAATACCAGGAGGAGCAGATGAAGGTGTCCATGGTGTCGGTCTCGCGGCGGGCCTCGGCGCCGCAGGTGGGGCATTTTACCTTCACCCAGTCCTCCCGCTGGGCCAAGGGAGACCCCCCTCGCCCCGTCAGCTCCACATCCTCCGGCAACAGCACCGGCAGATCCTCCTCTGGGACCGGCACAATGCCACAGTGGGGGCAGTGGATCACGGGGATGGGGCAACCCCAGTAGCGCTGACGTGAGATGAGCCAGTCGCGCAGGCGGTAGTTCACCTGCCGTTCCCCCAAGCCCTGACTCTCTAACCAGGCGATGGCTCTTTCTACGCTCTGCCCTGGGCCTTTGCCCACCGGGATCCCGTTCAAGGGGCCGGAGTTCATCAACACCCCCTCCCCTGTCCAGGCCGTCTGCAGATCTTCGGTACTTTCCACCTCACCCTGGGGCGGTTGCACCACCAGCTTGATGGGTAGGCCAAACTTGCGGGCAAACTCAAAGTCCCGCTGGTCGTGGGCAGGCACGGCCATGATGGCCCCCGTACCATAGCCCATCAACACGTAGTCGGCAATCCAGATGGGAATCCGCTCTTGGTTAACGGGGTTGATGGCGTAGGATCCTGTCCAGACGCCCGTTTTTTCCCGATCTTCGGCACTGCGCTCCATCTCGCTGCGGGCAGCAGCCTCGGCCTGGTAGGCCTTGACGGCAGCCTGTTGCTCAGGGGTGGTGAGCTTCTCCACCAAAGGATGCTCCGGCGCCAGCACCATGAAGGTGGCTCCCCAGAGGGTGTCAGGCCGGGTGGTAAACACCGGCAGCTCCTCCCCTGTTTCGGTTTTGAAGACAACCCTAGCCCCCACCGACTGGCCAATCCAGTTCTCCTGCATGGTGCGCACCCGCTCTGGCCAGCCGGAGAGCTGTTCCAAGTCGGCCAGCAGTTGGTCGGCGTAGGCCGTGATCTTGAGAAACCACTGCTTGAGGAGGCGCTTTTCCACCAGAGCCCCCGATCTCCAGGAGCGCCCCTCGGCGTCCACTTGCTCGTTGGCCAAGACGGTCTGATCCACGGGATCCCAGTTCACCGGTGCTTCCTTCTGGTAGGCCAGGCCCGCTTTGAAAAACTGCAGAAACAGCCACTGCGTCCACTTGTAGTAGTCGGGGGCGCAGGTGGTGATCTCCCGCTCCCAGTCGTAGGAAAGCCCCAGCCGCTGCAGTTGATCCCGCATCTGGGCGATGTTCTGGTAGGTCCACTTGGCCGGCGGGATCCCGCGGTCAATGGCCGCGTTCTCTGCCGGCAAGCCAAAGGCATCCCACCCCATGGGGTGCAGCACCGCATACCCCTGCATGCGCTTGTGGCGGGCAATGACATCCGTTATGGTGTAATTGCGCACATGCCCCATGTGCAGGCTGCCACTGGGGTAGGGAAACATCGACAGGGCGTAGAACTTGCGGCTTTCCGCCGTCAGCTCTGGGGTGCGATCCAACCCGATTTCACGCCAGTGGGCCTGCCACTTGCTTTCGATGGCCAGAGGATTGTAGCGCGCGTCCACAGTCTAGGGCTCCTGGGGAGAACAGCTCTCGGCTTCAGGTGGGCTAAGATACCAGCATTTTGGCATGTTTTGCGAATCCCCAGCGCCGACGGGATCCCTCCTAAGCGGCAGCACCGGAGACCAGTGAACCCAAAGGGATCCCCTCAGTAGGTTTCCTCGTGCCACCTGTTGGCCTTCTTCAGCTCCTTCTGGAACTTGCTCCAGTCTTGACCGGCTTGCTCGGCAAGGGGGGCCATGACGCTGTTGATGCCGTCCTCCATTCCCTTGAGGCCACAGATGTACGTGTAGGTGTTGGGCTGCTGCAGCATCTCCCATAGTTCGGGGCCGTACTCGGCCATGCGGTTTTGCACGTACATCTTTTTGCCGTCGGGGGTTTGCTGTTCGCGGCTGATGGCGTAATCGACGCGGAAGCGATCCCCATACTGGGCTTTCCAAGCTTCTAGATCCCCGTGGTAGAGCAGGGTGGACGTGGTGGGCACCCCAAAAAACAGCCAGATCTTGCCCTGGTAGTTGGGATCCTCTTCAAACAGGTGCTTGATGAAGGCGCGAAAAGGGGCGATGCCAGTGCCGGTGGCAATCAAAATCAGGTTGGCGTTCTCATCTTCCGGCAGCAAAAAGGTTTTCCCTGAGGGCCCGGTGATCATCACCTCATCGCCGGGTTTGAGATCGGTGAGGAAGCCGGAGCAGACCCCTACCCCCGGCTGGCCCGTCTCCTTATCCACGTATTCGGCCCGTTTCACACTCAGAGAAACGGTGCGCCCCTCGCCGTCGTCGCCATAGCGAGTGGAGGCAATGGAGTAGAGGCGGGGCTTGTGGGGCTTGCCCTTGTCATCTACGCCAGGAGGAATAATACCAACGCTTTGGCCCTCCAGGTAGCGGTAGTTGGGATCCGGTAGGCTGAGCACAATGTGCTTGGTCAGGCCAGGTGCCCCTTCCCCCACAAGGGAGTAGGTCTCTACACACTGGCCGATCAGGGGCGCGTTGGGACGGTACAGATTGACAACAACTTCTCGCTTTTCTGCGCTGGCAACCATAACGGCGAACTGCTCCTGGCAATGGGAGAAAACTCTCTAGCAAACACCTTAGCAGCCCCCCTGCCCGAACGGAACTTGCCGGAGGAGAATACCCCAGGCCGATCCTGAGAAAGCCAGGCCGGGAAACTTCTCTTCTCCTCAGTCGTCGCCGGGAGACAGACAATCTTTGTTAAATTGTTCCTTGACGGTGCCCGCCTCTCTGGCCTCAAGCTCGGTTGTGGGGGAGCGTCTTGTGGTAATATGCAAGACCATAAAGAACAGTAACTTTTTTAGAGGCTTCCTCTCAGTTTTGCCCTGCCCATCCCCAAGGAGTTCCCATGGCAAGCAGTCCTGAACGTATTGTAATGATCGGTGTTGCCGGAGATTCTGGCTGTGGCAAGTCCACGTTCTTGCGGCGGTTGGGGGACTTGTTTGGCCGGGATCTCATTACCACCATTTGTCTGGACGACTACCACTCCTTGGATCGCTACCAGCGCAAAGAGAAGGGCATCACGGCGCTGGATCCCCGCGCCAACAACTTCGACCTCATGTACGAGCAGGCTAAGGCGCTCAAAAATGGCCAGAGCGTGATGAAGCCCATCTACAACCACGAGACGGGGCTCATTGACCCACCGGAGCGGGTGGATCCCAGCCCCATCATCGTCTTGGAGGGCCTTCACCCCATGTACGACGAGCGGGTGCGGGAGCTGCTGGACTTCAAGGTCTATCTGGATCTGGCGCCGGAGATCAAGATTGCCTGGAAGGTGAAGCGGGATATGGCGGAGCGGGGCCACACCTATGAAGATGTGTTGCGCTCCATCGAGGCCCGCCGCCCCGATTTTGAAGCCTACGTCGATGTGCAGAAGCGCTATGCCGATGTGGTCATCGAGGTGCTGCCCACCAAGCTGCTGCCAGAGGTGGATCCGGAGCACAAAGTGCTGCGGGTGCGCATGATCCAGCGGGAGGGGGTGAAGTATTTTGACCATGTCTATCTCTTCGACGAAGGCTCCACCATTGACTGGATCCCTTGTGGCAAAAAGCTGACCTGCTCCTACCCAGGCATCCGCCTGCACTACGGCCCCTCCACCTACTTCGATCAGCCAGTTTCGGTGTTGGAAATTGACGGCACCTTCGACAAGCTGGAGGAGGTCATCTACATCGAGAACCACCTAAGCAATCTGTCGACCCGCTACTACGGCGAGCTGACGGAATTGCTGCGCAAGCACCCGGAATATCCCGGATCCCGCAATGGCTCTGGACTCATCCAGGTCATCGTGGGCCTGAAGCTGCGGGCCCTCTACGAGAAAATCCAGGCGGAAGCCAAAGAGCTGGCGGTTGCTTCCTAGAGTTTG
Source organism: Synechococcus sp. H60.2 (assembly GCF_047462315.1). NCBI lineage: Bacteria > Bacillati > Cyanobacteriota > Cyanophyceae > Synechococcales > Synechococcaceae > Synechococcus > Synechococcus sp. H60.2. Next base: position 5,349 of record NZ_JANSIZ010000068.1, read on the forward strand.
GCCTCTGGGTGAAGGGGATCCCTCTGCTCGGCTAGGGCAGTTGGGCAAGCAGCAACAGAGGGCGATCCATGCAAGGGTTCCAGTTGGAAATCTGGCCGGAGGGGACAGCCTTTTTCCGACGGGCGGTCGAGATCTGGCAAGAGCAGGCCGCGGCGGCTATCCGTCAACGGGGTCGCTTTACGGTGGCTCTGGCAGGGGGAAACACGCCACGGAAGTTGTATGCTGCTTTAACCCAGACGCCAGGGATCCCTTGGCAGGAAACCTGGCTGTTCTGGGGAGACGAGCGCTACGTTCCCCCGGATCACCCTGAGAGCAATTACGGCATGGTACGGCGGATCCTGCTGGAGACGGTCGGGGTTCCCGCCTCTCAGGTCTTTCCCATGCCCACCCAAGCAGGGGATCCCTTGCGAGATGCGGCGGAGTACGAGGCGACCCTGCAGCAGATTTTCGGCACCGAATGTCCTGCCTTCGACCTGATCTGGCTGGGAGTGGGAGAAGACGGCCACACGGCCTCCTTGTTTCCCGGTACAGCCGCCCTGCAGGTGCAACACCGCTGGGTAACCGTGGGGCAGAAGGGAGAGGAGCCGCGCCTAACTCTCACCTATCCTGTTCTCAACCAGGCCAGGCAGGTGGTGGTTTTGGTAACAGGGGCCAGCAAGGCTGCAATTGTTAAGGAAGCCCTGACAACAGAGGCCCACCTGCCCTGCCAGCGCCTCAATCCCCAAGGGCGGCTGCTGTGGCTGCTGGATGCGGCGGCGGCAGCTGAACTGCCCTTGCCCGCCGTGGCGTTGCTTGGCTAGGCTGCCCAGGTCAAGGTTGCCGGCTAAGGATGGCCATTTGACCCAGATCACCGCTGCCTCCCCCTTGTTTCGCATTTCATTGGGGCAGTTGGGTTAGAGCGCTGCCCCATGTCCATCCGCCTCATTGTCGAATCGGTTCTCCAGAGCACCTACCTCAGCCGCCAGCAAGAATCCCAAATCTGCCACCTCCTCCAGGAGCGGCTCTACGACGAATTGGATCTGGAGGCAATTGACCGACTAATCCTCGCTTTGCTGAAAGGGCAAGTCCAGCTCGAGTGAGAGGAAAGCTGCGCCACCTCGCCAAATCCTCAGGCCAAGGCTTAGCCCAGCCTCCTGTAGCAGTTTGGTCGCTTGAGCAGCGAGTTCCAGCAGGAGAGCCTTCCAGAGGGCACCCTCAGATGTCTTGGCCCTAGGCGACGCCCCGGCCAACCGCCGACCTGCAGCTAGCTCTCTACAAGGAGAAGAGCTTGCCCATTGACGCTCCCACTGATCAAAGTCGGGGGATCCTAGAAACCTTCGTGCCGCTGACCCGACACCCAGGCCACAAGCAAGCCCCCAAGCATTGTCAATGCGCCCCTACACACTTGCCCGAGGCAAAGACCTACCTACTTTTTTGACTGCCGTTTGATTTTTTCGCCAATTTCGGCTAACTGTAGCACAAACGAGCGACTGAGACTTGAGACACAACCTGTTGACCGTCCTGGGGCAAGCCTGTGCAAGTTCAAATTCACCATCTCATCGAATATCGCTACAGCCGTCCAGTGCAACTGGAGCCCCACACTGTGCGGTTGCGGCCCCGTTGCAACGGGATCCAAACCCTCTTGGCCTTTGAGCTGCGGGTGGATCCGCCGCCGGCAGGCCAATCGGAGCTGGTGGATCTGGATGGCAACGCGGCAGTTCAGCTCTGGTTTGGGGATCCCACCGAACATCTGCGCATCCAAACCCAGTCCACCGTGGTCACCCTGCGGCGCAACCCCTTTGACTATCTACTCTTCGATTGGGCCACCCACCTTCCCATCAACTATCCCAGCACGCTGGCGGCCCAACTGCAGCCCTATCTGGCAACCCCGGCAGATGCCGGCATCCAAAGCCTGGCCTGGGAGCTCTGGGATCAGGTGCAGGGGGAGACGACGGCCTTTTTGCCGGCGCTCAACCAACGCATCTACTCCGAGTGCCGCCACATCTTGCGGGAGAAGGGGGATCCTTGGCCCGCCGGCTTGACGTGGCAGCGCAAAACCGGCTCCTGCCGTGACCTGACGCTGGTGTTTATGGAGGGCTGTCGGGCAGTAGGTCTGGCGGCACGATTTGTCAGCGGCTACCAGGTCAGCCCGCCGTTGCAAGAGAACCCCGAACTCCAGGGCACAGCCAGCAAAGAGCCAGCAGAGCGCCACCTGCACGCCTGGGCAGAGGTGTATCTGCCGGGGGCTGGTTGGCGGGGGTTCGATCCCACCCAAGGGCTGGCCGTGGCCGATGGCCATGTGGCTTTGGCGGCCAGTGCCTACCCCCGAGGTGCCGCTCCTATCTACGGCCATTGGCTGGGCAGGGGTGTTCACAGCCACATGAGCTACACTATCCAAATCCAGGCAGGATCTTCTCCTCAAGCCCAGCTCAACTGAGCTCCATCCTGCGTGGGATCCCTTGATAGATCTGCTGTTGCATCTCCTACTTTAGATATCTTGCTTTAGCTTGTAGTGAAGTCCCTTTTCCAAACCATGGAAGAGCTCAACACCCTGATCCAGGATTTACAAGCTGCCTTTGGCGACAGCAGCACGCCGGTGCTCTCGTTATACGCCGACATCAACCCTGCCCGTCCCGAAAATGCCCGCCTTGCCTGGGTAGGACGCATCAAGAACGCTATCAAAGAGCTGCCGGAGTTCCGTGAGGGCAAGCGGGATCCTTCTCTCTACGAGCAAATCCTTGCCCTGCTGGAACAGGAGCGCCCTTCCGCCCGCACCTTAGTTCTTTTTGCCAGCCGCAACGCTGATGGCAAGCTAGTGCTGCGTCGAATTGACCTGCAGGTGGAGCTGCCCGTAGTGGATCTGGCCCACGGGCAGGTAGAAGCCCGCTGGGGTGAGCCGTACTTGACCCCTTTGATTTTCGCCTTCGATGAATATGAGCGGGCCGGGGTGTTGCACCTGTCCGGAGCCAGGTGGCACTTCTACGAGCTCTTTCTGGGAGAACTGCGGGAGGATACCGAAATCTTTGCCAACATCGGCGCCGACGAGTGGCAGGAACTCCGGGATCTGGCCGGCCGCATCGAAAATGCCGTTGCCGAGCGTCGGGCCCGCAGCGGCGGCACCTTCGACAAACTCTCCCCCAAGGAGCGGGAGGCGGCCAAGGTCAGCCTCTGGATGCACAAGCTCTACCAGCGCCTGGCCCAGGCCCTCGACAAAGCGGTGGATCGGCTGGGCATTGAGCGGCTGGTGCTCATGGGGGAAGCCTGGCAGGTATCTCACTTTGAGGGCTACCTCAACCGCGGCTTGCGCAACCGCGTCGTCGCCCGGGTGGGGCACCCCGCCAACCTCCACGCACCGACGCCGCAAGACATCCTCGACCGAGTGGTGCCCGTCCTGGAGGCCGCCGAGCGCCGAGGGGAACTGGCCTTGTTGGAGCGGATTCGGGAGCAGCCCGGCGCTTGGGGCTTGGACGCGGTGCTGGACGCCCTCCAACTGGGTCGAGTGGAAATTCTGGTCTTGCCCTGGAGGCTAGAGGCCACCATCTGGCGCTGTCCAGACGGCTCGGTGGGAGGAACCCCAGAGATGGCCCAGCTCCTCTGCCCAGAGCCCCAACCGGTGGCGCTGCGGGATCAGGTCTGGGTGCTGGCCCGCGATTTCGGCGCTAAGCTGGAGTTTGTCCGTGGCGAGGCCGAAGTTCGCCTCCTCGAGGAGTTCCAGGGAGCGGCAGCGCTGCTGCGCTGGTAAACTCGGCCGCCCAAACCGGGTTGAGCAGCTCTCTGGCTGGATCCCAAAGCCGCAGTGTAGGCTAACATAGCCTAGCCCACCTCTGAAAAGTTTTCTGAGGGATCCCGTTGACCCAGTCTATTGATCTTCCCACCAGCGTTGATACGTTTTTGCAGGAGCTGGCTGCGATTCAGCAAGTTGGGCCAAAGCGGATAGCCATCCTGGGCAGTCGCCATGTGCCCATCACCCACCAGTACCTCATCGAGACCCTCAGCTACGCTTTGGCCCTCACTGGCAACCGCATTCTCACTTCCGGGGCCATTGGCACCAACCTGGCTGTGATTCGCGGGGCGATGCGGGCGGATATGAAATCCTTGACGGTGATCTTGCCGCAAAGTTTGGAGCGACAGCCGGCAGAGTCGCGGGCCAGCCTGGAGCAGGTGCTGCATCTGGTGGAGCACCCCGAAAATGACCATCTTCCCCTGGCGGAGGCTAGCCGCCTGTGCAACCTAGAGATCATCAGCAAGTGCCAGCAGTTGCTCTGTTTTGCCTTTCACGACAGCGTCACGCTTTTGGAGGCCTGCAGGCACGCCGAGGAGCAACACAAGTTGGTTACACTCTTCTATTTCGACTGACTGGACTGCAGCTCACTGCTCTCAACCTTTTGCTCCGGGGGTAGCAGCAGTGTAGAAAGCCCCGATAGCTCAATATAGACTGCAGCGCACTCCCGACGTTTGGCGAATGGAATAGGATAAGGCTTTGTCTTGAGGCAAATCGTTGGGCAGCCATGATGGGATCCCCGGCATGGAACCCGGAAATTTCTGCAGTCTCACCTACCTCATCCTCTAACCCGCGGGGATCCGAAAGGGGTGTCTATTTTCGATTCGATGCCCAAGGGATCCATCTGCATTTGCCCGCCACCCTGGCTTGGGAAGAAGTCTGGGACGATTTGGTGTGGCAATTGCGCAGCCGCAAACCCTACTGGGCAGGAGTGGCCCCCCTGACCCTGTGGTGCCAAGAGCGAGAGCTGGACTTGCCCACCCTACAAACTCTGGCCGTCTTGTTGTCGCAGCATCGGCTGTCCTTGTGGCGCGTCCAAACCGGATCCCGAGGGACGGCGATCGCGGCGGCGACCCTAGGCTATTCGGTGGAACAATCTTCCCCCTTAGAGGTGATTTCCCCTGTCCCCCCGGATACCACCCCCCTCTACCTGCGATCCACAGTGCGGTCGGGAATGTCCGTGCGCCACCGTGGCTCGGTCTTTCTGCTGGGGGATCTCAACCCCGGCGGCGAGATCATTGCCGGCGGTGACATCTGGGTCTGGGGACGTCTGCGCGGCCTAGTGCATGCCGGTGCAGAGGGGGATAGAGGCGCTGTGATCTTAGCTTTGCACTTAGAGCCCACTCAGTTGCGCATTGCCGATCAGGTGGCCCGCCCGCCGGAAGGAGGATCCCCTCCCAACACCCCGGAGGTGGTTTACTTGCAGGAGGGTGTCATCTGCATTGCCAGCCTTCAGGATTTTCTGCGGAGAGGAGTATGAGCCGAGTTATCGTCGTAACCTCTGGGAAGGGGGGAGTGGGGAAAACCACTCTAACGGCCAACCTGGGCACTGCCTTGGCGCGCTTGGGTCGCTCGGTGGTGGTGGTGGATGCCGACTTTGGCCTGCGTAACCTGGATCTGCTGCTGGGGTTGGAAAATCGGGTGGTGTACACGGCTCTAGAGGTAATTGCGGGGGAATGTCGCCTTGAACAAGCGTTGGTGAAGGACAAACGCACCCCCAATCTCTCACTGTTGCCGGCAACCCAAACCCGCAACAAAACGGCGGTCAACCCGGATCAGATGCGGCAGTTGATGGAGAAGCTCGCCAGCAGCCATGACTACGTGTTGATCGACTGCCCGGCGGGGATTGAACAAGGGTTTCGCAATGCCGTTGCCGGAGCGACGGAAGCGCTGTTGGTCACCACACCGGAAGTGTCGGCGGTGCGGGACGCGGATCGGGTGGTGGGCTTGTTGGAGGCAGCAGGGATCTCCTCGACCCAGCTTGTTGTCAACCGCCTGCGCTCGGATATGGTGGCTGCCGGCCAGATGATGTCGGTGGAAGATGTGGTGGAGGTGCTGGCCATCCCCTTGGTGGGTATCATTCCAGAAGACCGGGAGGTGATCGTCTCCACCAACAAAGGGGAACCTCTAGTCCTCTCGGCCAACCCGACTCTGGCCGCTCAGGCCATCCAGCGCATTGCTCGACGACTAGAAGGAGAAACGGTGGAATTTCCCAAGTTGGCTAGCTTGGGCGAGTCTTTCTGGGAAAAGGCCAAGCGGTTTTTAAACCAAAAGGTGTTTTAGATGGCTCCTTTGCCTGACTTGGATTGGTATAGCCGCCTTCCCCCCTCCACATTCGCGTTCACAACTAAGTCAAGCCACCCCTGAAGCTCATGCTCCTCGATTTTTTGGATCAGCTTTTTTCCCGCCACTCTGGCAGCAGCCGCGAGCAAGCCAAGCAGCGCCTGAAACTGATCTTGGCCCACGACCGCGCCGACCTCACCCCGGCAGCCTTGGAAGCGATGCGCCTGGAGATCTTAGAGGTGGTATCTCGCTATGTGGAGCTGGATGCGGAGGGGATGCAGTTTCACTTGGCGGCAGAAGGGGGGACGACGGCTCTGATCGCCAACCTCCCCATTCGTCGCGTTAAGCCCCTGGCGGAGGCCGGCCTTTATTCCTGTGAAGGGGAGAACCCACAACAGGATCCCGGAGCTGCCCCATCCGAGGGAGGCCATTTGAGCTCGCCTTCCCTCTGAGCTACCCTAGACTCAGGAAGCAGTAATTCAAGGTGTTGCATAGAGTGTTACACTCGCCTGGGCTGCGTCCGTTCGCCAAGATGCTCTCTCTTGACTCCCACCTATGTCTGTCCCGGCCCGGAGTGCCTTGCAGTTGTTTACAGCCTGTTCATGTCAACTGTCTGTGACCCCAATGCTGACCAAGACAAAGCCGCCGGGACGGAGTTCGCGCTAAGGGAGGTTGAGCCTCGGCATGGAAAACTCCTTTGAGCTGACGATCCTGTTTACGCTGGCCTTGGTGGCCGGGATCGCGGCTCAAGTCCTAGCCAATTTTGTCAAAGTGCCCAGCATTGTTTTCCTGCTCCTGTTTGGGGTGCTGCTGGGCCCGGATGGCCTGAGCTGGGTTCACCCCCAGGTTATGGGATCCGGTCTGGAGGCGCTGGTGTCGCTGGCAGTGGCCCTGATCCTATTTGAGGGGGGGCTGAACCTGCGGCTGCAACGCCTCAACCAAGTCTCCGATAGCTTGCGCAATTTGGTGTTGCTGGGATCCCTGCTGACCTTGGGAGGAGGGGCACTGGCGGCCCACTATTTGGGGGAGTTTCCCTGGCCCCTGGCCTTTTTGTTCGGATCCCTGGTGGTGGTGACGGGGCCGACGGTGATTAACCCTATCCTGAAGCGGGTACGGGTCGATTCCGCCGTCAGCACTCTGCTGGAAGGGGAAGGGGTGCTCATCGATCCGCTGGGGGCCATCTTGGCGGTGGTGGTGCTGCAGGTGGTGCTTTCTGGCCACCCCAGCTTCCTCATGGCCTTGGAGCTGTCTCTTATAGACGTCT
>NZ_JANSIZ010000069.1:0-12650 GCF_047462315.1 Synechococcus sp. H60.2
GACCCGGTACACGGGATCCATGAAGCAACTGGGGCAGAGGAAGAGACAAAAATCTCGCCGTAAAGCGGATGGGGAAATCCCACCCGCCTGCGCGGTGGGGTAGTTCATTGCACGACGGAGCTTACTTTGGAATCATAGGCTACAGTCTCTCACCTTGTTGACGCGCGGGATCCCGCCCGGTTAGTCGATAGGGGCTGAGATGAGGATAGGATGGGGAGAGGAGATTTCCGGAAGACCGACTAGGGATCCACCTCTGCACGCTATGCTCTAGAGACTGAAAGGATTGTGTAGGAACGTGAACATCCTGCGGCAATATATCTTTCCTGCTCTCATCCTGCTGGTGTTCCTATTTACTCTGGTGGTGGTGAGCATCCGCTCGTTTCTGCCGGAAGATATGGCCCAGCCGGCCCCGGTAGAGGAAGCGACGCCGGTGGCTTTCTCTGCTCTCCTGATGTCTGAGGATGGCTGACCAAGGGATCCCTCTGCCTGCTGGTTACCGTTGGCGCATTGGCTCTGCCTGGGATCGGCCCTGGGTGCGGCGGGGATTGCAGGCCACCTTGCAGGAGTCTTTCCCCGAGCAAAGCCAGTGGGATCACCTGGAAGCGACCCTGGATCGCCTCTTTGACCCCCCCCGTACTCCCTGCTGGTGGATCCTCAACGAAGCAACAGGGGAGCCGGTGGGCGGCGTGTGGGCCGGCATTTCTACTGACCAAGCCACTCATCGGCGGGTGGCCTACGTCTTTTTGCTCTGGGTGGATCCTGCCCATCGTCGGCGGGGACTGGGCAGAGCTTTGCTGCAACAGGTAGAACGCTGGGGATCCCAGCAGCAGTTGTCGGCCATCACCTTGCAGGTTTACCGCCACAATCAAGCTGCCCTTAACTTCTATAGGCAGGCCCACTTTGCTGTGCAAGGCTACTGGCTATACAAACCCCTCGGCCCTGCTGCCGCCTCCCAGGAACTGGAAGACTACGAAGTTTTGTAAAGAAGCTGGGATCTGCCCGCAGCCGCTCTTTTGATGAAAACGTGATGGAAACGATGGCATCGACTGGAGGGAAGGCCCATGTCCAGACCTGTCAAACTCAGTGAAGCCGAGATCCAGGCCAAGCTAGAGAAGCTGCCCGGCTGGTCTTTGCAGGATGGGAAGCTGCATCGCCAGTTTCAATTTCGCTCCTTTGTGGAAGCTTTCGGCTGGATGAGCAGTGTGGCTTTGGTGGCCGAGAGTATGGGGCATCACCCCGAGTGGACCAATGTCTACAACCGCGTGCGGGTGGATCTCACCACCCACGATGCCGGAGGCATTACGGAACTGGATTTCACCTTGGCACAACGCATGAACGAGCTGGCTGGGTGAACACTCTCTCGGCAGCAGACTGAGCTGGGGATCCCTGCAAAGCTCCTTGGGTCGGGGATCCCTGTTTTGTTCATGGCTTAGAGTTGGGCCGAGTTTTGACACTCCCACTGCCTAAAGGCGGGGGATCCTTACGCAGTTCAAAAACAAACTCGTAAAGGCGCTGTTATTGCCAATTACGGGCTTTTCCGCCCCGCACTCCAGTTCGGGGCTACCAAGCTATCCTTCTGTGTTGGAAGCTGCCTTTGTCTGATAGACTAAGCCTAAGGTTAAGAAATGATAATTTTATGAACGTGCTGGTTGTGGGGGCAACAGGAACGCTGGGCCGTCAGGTGGTGCGGCGGGCCATCGAAGAAGGGCATCAGGTGACTTGTCTGGTGCGAAACCCGGCCAAGGCTGCTTTCTTGAGTGAATGGGGCGCCCACCTCAAGGTGGGGAACCTACTGCAGCCCAGCACGCTCCGAGCGGCGATGGAAGGCGTCGAGGCGGTGATCGACTGTGCCACGGTGCGGGTAACCGACACCCTCAGCGCCCGCCAGGTGGATTGGGATGGCAAAGTTGCTCTGATCAATGCGGCACGAGCTGCCCAAGTGGGCCACTTCGTCTTTTTCTCCATCATGGGTGCTCAGCATGAGTACCCCAATGTGCCCCTGATGAATTTCAAGCACCACATCGAGAAGTACTTGATCGGATCCCAGATGCCCTACACCATCTTTCGTCCGGCGGGCTTCATGCAGGGATTGATCGGCCAGTACGCCATCCCCATTTTGGAAGAGCAAATTGTTTGGGTAGCCAGCGAGAGCATCCCCACGGCCTACGTCGACACCCTAGATGCAGCCCGGTTTGCCGTGCGAGCGCTCAGCGTCGAAGCCGCCAAGCGGCAGATCTTCCCTTTGGTGGGGCCCAAGGCCTGGACATCCCAAGAGGTCATCGCCCTGTGCGAGCAGCTCTCCGGCAAAAAAGCCAAGGTCAGCACCATGCCCTTGGGGCTGCTGCGAGGGGCGCGTAAGGTGGCCCAGTTCTTTCAGTGGAGCTGGAACATTGCCGACCGGCTGGCGTTTGTGGAGGTGATCGCCGCCAAGGAGCCGATGCATGCCGACATGACGCCTGTGTGCGAAGCCTTGGGCATTGAACTGGCTTCTCTGACCTCCCTTGAAGACTACCTGGCCGAGTATTTCCAAAAGATGTTGAAACGGATTCGCGAGCTGAAGGTTAAGCAACCCAAGGTCAAGACGCCTTTCTAGGTTGCTGCCAACCAGTGGCTGAGGCAAAAGAAGGGGGGAGAGCGTAAACTGGAGAGCAGGCTAGCATCCTGCTTAGTTCTTCTTAGTTTTTTCAACCCCAGCCTCCTCCTATGAGCGAGACGTTGGCCCCCTCTCTAGAAGCGACTGCCGTGCAGCCTGAGCCGGCCATTGCCGTCACTGGTCTGAGCAAAACCTATCGCACCGGCTTTTGGCTGAACAAGGTGGTCAGCCCTCTCAAGGATTTTTCGCTAACAGTGGCCCGTGGCGAAACCTTTGGGCTACTGGGGCCTAATGGAGCTGGCAAAACCACCACGATCAAGTGTCTGCTGGGCATTGTGGAGCCTACCAGCGGCAGGGGCACTTTGCTGGGCAAACCCCTGGGGGATCGCTCCATCAAGCAGCAGGTGGGCTATCTGCCGGAAAACCCTTACTTTTACGACTACCTAACTGCTTGGGAGTTTCTCCATTTTGCGGGCAAGGTCTTTCGCTTGTCCGATAGCCTCCTCAAGGAGCGGATCCCACAACTGCTGGAGCTGGTGGGGCTTTCTATAGATACGGCCCGCAAAAAGCCAATGCGCACCTACTCCAAGGGCATGCTGCAGCGCACTGGCCTAGCCCAGGCCCTCATCAACGACCCAGAGCTGGTGTTTCTGGATGAGCCGATGTCGGGGCTGGATCCCATAGGCCGCTACCAGATGCGCGAGATCATCTTGTCTCTCCGGCAACAGGGCAAGACTGTGTTCTTCAACAGCCACATCCTGGGGGATGTGGAGGTAATCTGCAACCGCATTGGCATTATTGTCGGCGGCAAGTTGGTGCAGCAGGGAACATTGGACGAGCTGCTGGGCCAGAGCAAAAGCTACCGCGTGCAAGGGCACGGCGGCGCCATCGACCAGTTCCGCGACCGCCTCGAGCACTTCTCGATCCAGGGATCCCATTGGTCGGGGGAATGGGGCGGATCCCTGCCGGAGCTGCTCACTGTTTTAAGCCAGGCGGGGGCAGTGGTGACCGACTTGCATTGGCAACGGCAGTCGCTAGAAGAGTTCTTTGTCGAGCAGGTGCGGGCCATTGAAGGGGAGCGCCCCCTCTCCGCCTAAGCGTGCTCCCCAGTTGCTCTACAGCGCAGACGCGACCTGGAGTTGCACGGCTGATCTGGCTGATCTGGAGGCCCAAGTAATGCACTTGCAGCAGGGTACGATTGGGATCCCTGGAGCGGGTGGGCCACCCGCAGTTTATTCTCTCCACAGGCTGCCTGCAGCTCCTTTTGCCAGGAGATCTCGATGCCCTGATGCAACAGCTCCAGCAGCAGGGCTCTGCTATAGTCGGGGATCCGCTGCGACTGGGCGATAAGCTGTTCCTTAGCTGAAGACTTTTGTTCTTATTCTCACGCGCTGCCTGCGCTCTTGCCGGATCCCGACTCGGCGATGACGGTGCGGTAGTACTCCTCCAACTGTTGTGTGGCCGCCGACCAACTCCAGCGCTCGGCCTCTTGGCGGGCCTGTTGCCGGAAGAGCTGCCGCTGCCCGGCACTCTCCAACAGTTGCCGGGTGGCCTGGACAAAGTCGCTGTCGGAATCGGGATCGAAGAGAAAGCCGTTGCGGCCGCTGTCCACCACATCGGTAATGCCGCCACAGCGGGGGGCGATTACCGGACAACCGGCAGCCATGGCCTCCAACAAGACCAAGCCCAGCGTCTCGGTGCGGGAGGGGAACACGAACAAATCCGCGGACGCAAAAGCTGCTGCCAGGTCCTGCCCCTGCAAGTAGCCCGTAAACACCACGTCGTGGCCGGCAAAATGTTGCTCCAGGGATCCCCGCTCCGGCCCGTCGCCCACGATAGCCAGGCGCGCCTGCGGGATCTGCTCCAGCAACACCCGGATCCGCCCCACCTCTTTTTCCGCCGAGAGCCGACCTACGTAGAGCAACAGCGGCCGCTCCGGCTGCCCTGCCGTAAGGCGGGCCCGCATCTCTGGGCTAGCAGCCTGCGGGTGAAACAGCTCCGTATCCACCCCCCGCTGCCACAGGTGAACCCGCTCGATGCCGTGGGCGCTCAGCTCCTGCATCATCGCCGTCGAGGTGCAGAGGTTGACCCGTGCCAAATTGTGCCCTAGCTTGAGGAGGTTCCACAAAACTCCCTCCAGAAAGCCCAGCCCGTAGTGCTTCAGATACTTCGGCAGATGGGTGTGGTAGGAGGCCACCAGCGGGATCCCCATCGCTTGGCTGTAGTAGAGGCCCCCCAACCCCAAAACCGCAGGGTTGACCACGTGGATCACATCCGGACGGAAACGGCTAAGCACCCTGCCGACGACTGGGCCGGGAGCAGCCAGCTTCAACTCCGGGTACAGGGGCAAGGGCAGGCCTGGGATCCCGTAGACCCGTGCCCGGGCAAACCGCCTGGGAGCCCCTTGCGGTGCGACGATAAGCACCGAGTTGCCGCGGGCCGTCAGATGGCGCACCGTATGGCAAAGCCGCGTAACGATGCCGTCCACCTTGGGCAGAAACGTCTCCGTAAACAGGGCTATGCGCATCAGGGATCCCAGGCCTCACGAAAAGACTCTAGGATGAGTGTTGCACAAAACGGCAATGTGATAACGCCTCGACGCACAACCTCACTGCAGTGGAACAAAATGGATTGGCTCAGGTTTGCTGAGAGTTGGTACTTTGCTCTCGCCGAGGGTATCTGCCGCCGTTTTGCTGATCAACAGCAGCGTAGCTGCCAGAGCCAGTCCAATAACGTCTCGCCACATAATCCGCTCCCACACTCCTCACTCCTCATGCCCCCTACTGTAGCGGCGGTTTTTTCGGCTGGGCAGTGATGGGCGACGGATTTTTAGGTGACAACAATCACTTCCAGAATTGCGGCTTTGCCCCCTAGTCGCGAAAGGCCAGTTGCAAGCTGGTGATCAGCAGAACCAAAGAAAACACCGCCATCACCCCTCCCCAGAACCAGTAGGGCAAAAACAGGTTTTGGGCAATCTGGCTGGAATCGGAGAGGATCAACCGCCCGTCGATGACAGCAGCGTCCATAAAAAGATAGTCGAGCTGGTGATAGGTGCTCACGCAGGCTTGCACCCCCAAAAATTGCAGGGCAAAGCTTCGTAACCAAGGGGCAGCCCAGCGAGCTACTGCCAGGATGCCCAAACCCATGGCCGGGAGGAACAAAAGGCCAAAAGGGGAACGCACCCAGAGCAGCGTCGAGAGCAACAACAGGGATCCCAAAAATACCAGCCCCAGCCGAGCTGTGCTGCGGCGGCGGGAGGTGAGGATGAACAGGGCCCCAGCTATGGGCGGCCCCATCGGCCCGGCAGCCGCCACCAAGGCCCGCCCCACCCGCCCCAAAAACAGCTCGCCACTGTGAATGGCCAGCCCCGAGCCGTCGGGATAGACCTCAAGACGATGAAACTCCCCCCCCAACAGCAGCGCCATCAGGCCATGGCCCATCTCGTGAAACCAGGTGGCCAACAAAGTAAAGGGGTAGAGGAGGTAGTTGCCCCAGGGAAACCGCCAGAGCAAGACTGTCAGCCCCGCCGCAGCCACCAGCCAGATCACGCTGTGCCGGCCAGGCCTTGCGGAAGGGGAAGGAGGCAGCTCAAACTGAGTCATACCAGCAGGGGGGTGGAGAAAAGGCCCAAAATGCCTTGTCGGCCTAGACGATTGCCGGCAGAAAAAAGTTCCACATTAGGCAAAAATAGCCGGGCCAACTCCCCTCTCCCTCTGGGAGAGGGGTTGGGGGTGAGGGTGACCTCTGGGAGAGGGGTTGGGGGTGAGGGCCAACAATAGCAAGGAGACAGGGGAGCCGTCTCACAAGTAGGCTGGAAAAGCCCCAAGGGATCCCTGCCTATGGCCACCTTCCTGCGCGACTGGAGCTACCGCTTTCCCTGGCTTTACCGCAGCATCAGCCGTGCGGCTGCCCTAGCAGTGGGGGGATATGAGCGACTGCGCCGGTTGCCCCTCCAAGGAATCTCCATCCAGCCCCAGGAGCGGGTATTGGATCTCTGCTGTGGCCCTGCCGAAGTGACTCCAATCCTAGCCGAGCTGAGCCAAAACGTTGTCGGCCTGGATGCTTCCCCCAAAGCCCTGGCGGCAGCTCGCCAACGCCTCCCCAAGGTGGAATTTGTGGAAGCCTTTGCCCAGGATCTGCCCTTTCCTGCCAACAGCTTTGATTGGGTGCACACCAGCTTGGCCCTGCACGAGCTGCCTTTTCCTGACCTGGAACAGGTGCTGCGCGAAGTGTGGCGGGTGCTCAAGCCGGGGGGAGGGCTTTTAATTCTCGATTTGCACACGCCTTGCCAGCCTCTCCTTTGGCCAGCTTTGGCCCTCTTTCTAGGCCTGTTTGAAACCGAGACCGCCTGGCGCTTCCTCAAGCTAGACTTGCCCCAGTATCTGCAGCAACAGGGCTGGCAACCTGTCCGGCAGACCCTGCACGCTGGAGGAGCCCTGCAGGTGATCCAGGCCCAAAAGCCTGCCGCCTAAGCTGCTCACCCTTGGTGCCAAAAAGGAGTGCCGAGAACCGGTGTGCTCGGCTGGGGTGTTTCCTGGGGAACCATTGCCCCAGCCAAATAGGCTTGGCGGCCTGCGCGCACTGCTTCTGCAAAGGCCTCGGCCATCGCCACCGGATCCCGAGCCAGAGCCACTGCCGTATTGAGCAGCACCCCGTCAAAGCCCCACTCCATCACCTGGCAGGCGTGGGAAGGCAGGCCTAGACCGGCATCCACAATTAGGGGCGCCTCAATCCGCTCCCGCAGCAGGCGCAAGTTGTAGGGGTTGAGGGGGCCCTTGCCAGTACCGATGGGAGCCGCCCAGGGCATGACTACCTCACAGCCGGCATCCAAGAGCCGCTGACACAGGACCAGGTCGTCGGTGCTATACGGCAAGACCTTAAACCCCCGCCGCACCAGCTCGGCGGCAGCAGCGGGCAGTTGCACCGGATCCGGTTGCAAGGTGTAGTCATCCCCGATGAGCTCTAGCTTGATCCAGTCGGTGCCGAACACCTCTCGGGCCATCTCCGCCGTCGCGATCACCTCCTGCAGGCTGTGGCAGCCAGCGGTGTTGGGCAGAAGCGGGATCCCTAACTTTTGGAGCAGGGCCCAAAACCCTTGGGAAGCTTCCGACCCCAGCGCCCCCTGGCGCCGCAGGGAAACGGTCAACAAACAGGGCTGCGCCCGCGCCACCGCCTGTTCCAAAATGGCGGGCGAAGGGTAGCGAGCTGTCCCCAGCATCAGGCGGCTGGGCAGCGCTTGGCCGTAGAGCACCAAGGGATCCTCATCGGCCCGAGTCGAGGGGGAAAGCTGGAGAAGGGTGGACATTGGGGGAGGATAGGGAGAAAGACAACTGGGGCACTAGCCGCCGGCACTTGGCACGACGACCTCTACCTCGTCGCCCTCTTGCAGATGGGTTTGCCCATAGCGGGCGCGCGGCACAAATTCTAGATTAACCGCCACCGCAAAGGGGCCACTGAGCTCCACCTGGGCGAGGGCCTCGGCCAACGTGGTGCCCTCCGGCAAATCGTAAGGCTTTTGGTTGATCAAGACACGCATGGCGACAGGGATTCACCGGCAAGAGGGGCGGCCTGCACCTGAAAAGGGATCCCCAACTCTTGGGCAAGGCGACAACTGCCGTGGTGAAGGTACTCCAAAACGGCATCGTGGAGAGCCGGAGCAATGAGAAAGCCATGGCGGTAGAGACCGTTGATCTGCAACAGGCGTGGGGATGGCTCCACCACCGCCGGCAAGTTGTTCGCCAAGGTGGGACGGCATTGGCTACCCAATTCTAGGATACGCGCTTCGGCAAAGGCAGGGTGGACGGCGTAGGCGGCGCTGAGCAGCTCCAGAGCCGAGCGGACGCTCACGGGCGAGCGATCCTCGGATTCAATTTCAGTGGCTCCCACCACGAACAGGTGCCCTGGCTTGGGAGCGATGTAGATGGGGTAGCGAGGGTGTAACAGCCGCGTTGGGCGCCGCAGCACCACCTCCGGAGCATACAAACGCACCACCTCCCCTCGCACCCCCCGCAGCAGCTTTTGCCCACCCCATTCTTTCTGAGCCCCTAGGCCGCGGCAGTCCAAAACCCAGCCGCCAGTTTGCTGCTGCCAGGCTAGCGCCCGCTCCAGATCCCAGGGGGATCCCCACTCCACCTCCACCCCGTGCTGCTGCAGTTTAGCCAGCAGAGCCAACAGCAGTTGGCGGTTGTCCAGCTGACCCTCCTGGGGAAGATAGAGACCCTGGCTAAATCGCCCGGCCAGCGAGGGCTCCAGCTCGGCCAGAGCCTGGGCATCCAGCGGCTGAGGCCGGGGGAGGTGGGGAAGGCGTTCCCCTACAGCGGCCAGTAGGGCTGAGAAGCGCTTGGCTTCCCCGGCATCTTGGCGGTGCCAGAGGATCAGGGTGCCTTCCTGCTGAAAAAAAACCGGCTCTGCCAGACTGGCCAGGAGGGTGGGCCAGCGAGAGAGGGCATAGTACCCCTGCGCTACTACGCTGGCCTCGGCAACGGCAGACTCCGCTAGAGGAGCCAGCATGGCCGCAGCAAAATGGGCAGCACTGCTCTCAGGAGCGGTGGGAGAAGCGGCCTCCACGATGCGCACAGAATGCCCGACCTCGACAAGGCTGGCGGCCAGCAGGCGTCCCATCAGGCCCGCTCCAAGGATGAGGACGGGATCCGGCTGCGCTCTCCAAGACGCAGGCGGGTGGTTGGCCAGAGAAGATGGGTTTGGTAGGCTCATGGGGCGTCGGCGGTGTCTAGCGCTACCAGCAGAACTATGCTGGCACACTTTCTACCCTATGGCTCGAGAATGCTGAATGGCTCCTCATTTGAGGAATGACGCTTTCCAAAAAACCATCCCCTCTCCCCAGAGAGGAGAGGGGCAGTTGGCTCCATCCACGGGTTAACAGTAGCCCAGCCTACAAGCCCTGCAGTACTGTATCTTGACGTACCGAGAGGTTCTGGATGCGGGTGTCCTGGGCAGCCGGTGTGTCGGCTTGGGTGAACACGCCGATCTGCCGCAGATAGCGAGCCAGGGCATCCTGTTCACTGCCGGGAGTGTCAAAGGTGATGCCGGAGCTGGGGGCCAAGTTCACCCGGTTGGGGTTGGACAGGCGCGGGAAGGGATAGTCATCCCCACCGTTGGCCAAGAAGTCCAGCGTCACCAGGCGGAAGGTACGGCGGGGATCCCCTTGCAACTGGCCGTTGCGCACCACCACATCTCGGCCGGTGGGTGTGTCCACCCGCAAAGAGATCACGCGGGATCCTGGTGGCCGCGAGGGATCAAAGCTGAAGGCAAAGCCGCCAATCTGCGGGAAGCGGCCCGGCGTGGCCCCTGGCTGGCTTTGCGCCACCCCGTGTTCTATCAATTGCTTCAGCTCCTCGGCGGTGACGGTTACCAGCGACAGGCCATTGTTAAAGGCCAGAGCGGTTTCGATATCCAGTTGCGAAACTTGTCCTGCCTGCTTGCCGGCATCGGGGTTGGCCACCGGAGGGATCCGCCGCACCGGCTCGCCGCCACCGCCACCGGTGGTAGCCCCAATAGGAGCGCGAATGCCGCCCCCGTTTTTCAGGGAGATGACGGTGGTGGGGTCAACCGTTCTGGCGTAGGCCAGGTTGGCATCAGCCGTGAGGTTGCCCAGGTTGGTTTCCTCGGTGCGCACCTCGGCCCGCAGGCCGTTGAGGAATTGGGTGGTAGAGCCAAAGGTACGGCCATCCTTGGCGCGGATGATGTTGCCGATCTCGTTGGCCACCCGCACCACCTCAGGGTTGGGAGTGCCGCGCACGGCTGCCACCCCTTGGTCATCGGTGGCATAGGCGCCGCTTACCGGATCGATGCGGGCAATCACCCCGTTGGCGTCGAAGCCAACCACCAAGCGGCCCACATAGCGGTAGTTGGCGCCGGTGTTGACCACTGCCACCGGCTGACCACTGGCGGAGGAGCGCAGGATGGGGTAGTCGCCCGTGCGCACATCTTCAGGGCGCAGGCGGTCGGTGGGCTTGGCAATAACACGGTGGGAGCCGCCGGCGATAATGACATCGACATCCCGCAGTTGGCTGGCCAGGGTTACCTCGTTTTGGAGCTGCTGCAGGTGGGCCAGGAGGATGATCTTGTTAATGCCCTGGGCAGTAAGCTGGTTAACGAAATTTTGAATCAAGGCGGCGCTGACCTGGTCACTGTCATCTACTCTGCCTTCCACCCTTACTTCAGGGCCAGGACTGGAAATGGCAGCTAGGCGCGTGGTGGTGGCTCCCACTAGGCCAATTCGCTGTCCCCCTACAGTAATCACAGCGGTTTTGGCAATCTTGCCCGGAATGGAACTGGCCTCTTGCCCATCGGGAGCTAGATCAGTGCTGCTTAATTCGCCGGTGCCGCTAAAGCTAAGGTTGGCGCTTAGGTAGGGAAAGCGGGCGCCCGCATAGCCGCGGCTAGGGTCAGGCCGCAGGAGGTCGCGGAGTTGCCGGGTACCCTGGTCAAACTCGTGGTTGCCAAGAGCAGAGGCCTGAAAACCAATGGCGTTGAGGATCTCGATGTCAGCCTTGCCAGGCGTGCGGTCGTAGCGAGCCCGCAGCGAGGGATCGGCGCTGGCGTTGTAGAAAGGGCTGGGAATGTAGTTGTCGCCGCTGGAGAGGATCACGGTGTTGGGAAATTGGGGCCGCAGTGCATTCACCACCGCCGAGAAGCGGGGCGCATCCTGAACAGCAGCAATGGAAGCTTCCAAGTCGCTAGCGTGCAAAATCTGCAGCGTAAAGGCGGGCGGTTGACTGGAGAGGGTGACATTGGGATCCGAGGCGATAAACCCCGCTCCTCCGCCGGCTGGAGGAACTGAGCTGTCGTCAGTGGTACCGCAGGCATTAGCCAGACCCAGTGCCAAACAGCACAGCCCAGTCCACAGGGACTTGGCCAGAGGGTTCAGCCAAGCCGGGAACCCTCCCTTGGCAGGGGCTGACCCTCGGGGGCGACAAGCTGGTTTCATGACAACTCCTTCACTCCATCCACGAGACAAGACGCATCCGCGTTCACGTTACCAGAGCTGGGCGGGAGGTTTCGCTATGGCCTGTTTAAGGCTAGGTCAAGCTCAGGTTAAGCTTGCCTGGGCTCCCAGCCAAACTGGTGCAAGTCCACCCGGCCCTCGGCGTCGAAGGGGATCCCTTCGGCTTGGAGCAAGACTTTTTGCAGGTCGTCGTAGCCAAGGCGAAAGGGGGAGTAGGAGATGCGCCCTTGGGCGTTGATCACCCGGTGCCAGGGGATGTCGGTCTTTTGGCCTTGCAGGCGAAACAGGGCATAGCCCACCTGGCGAGCATACCCCGGATAGCCGGCAAGCCGCGCCACCTGCCCATAGGTGGCCACTCGCCCCGGCGGGATCCGCCGCACAACTTCATAGAAGCGCTGGTAGAGGCTGATGGATTGGGCCTCGGTGGGGCAAGCCGGTGTCATAGGGATCCCTCCCCAAACTCAGGAGACAATGGAGTTGGCTGATAACAAGCGCAGCTCTTCCTATGAGTTATCTCATTGCGGTACTGCCGGATCGCATGGCTGCCGAAGCGGCCTACAGCGCCCTGGAACAAGCGGGCTTTCCCGTGGAGCGGCTGCACCTCCTGGGGCGAGGCTACAAAACGGCAGATGAGTTTGGGCTCATCGATCCGGCCCAAGCAGCCCGCCGGCAGATGCAGCGCCTAGCCATTTGGCTGGTGCCCTTTGGCTTCTTGGCGGGAGTGGGGTTCAGCCTCCTCAGCGGCCTGGATACCTTTGCTTGGGCGGGATCCCTGGGCAACCACCTCATTGGCGGCCTATTGGGTGCCCTGGGTGGGGCCATGGGCAGCTTTTTTGTCGGGGGAGGAGTGGGCCTGACCAGCGGCTCCGGCGATGCCCTGGCCTACCGCAACCGCCTCAACGCGGGCAAGTACGTGCTCATTTTGGAAGAGGAGAACGAAACCCGCCTGCGCGAGGCAACGCGGATTTTGCGCCAATTTGAGCCGGAGAATCTACAAGGGTACAGCGAGCGCCTATGAACTACCCCACCGCGTAGGCGGGTGGGGTTTCCTCACCCGCTTGACAGCAGAGCTTTTGTCTCTTCTTCTGC
>NZ_JANSIZ010000070.1:0-12433 GCF_047462315.1 Synechococcus sp. H60.2
GCCCTTTGCCTGGGCCGCAATCATCAAGGCCATGGCCGCCAGCGCCCCGGAGCGAATTGCCTCATCCCGCGCCAAGGCAGGGTTGTTGGCGTAGGTGGCTTGGGCCATGTTGACCCAGCTTTCCGCCCGTTCCGGAGGGAGGATCCCGGCGGCCACAGCCCTTTGGACAATCTCAGGCAGCTTCTCATAGCCTTTCAGATCCCCCAGGACAATAAACACCACCGCCGCATCCGCCACCTTCTGTTGGTTGTAGGCCAGGGCCTTAAGGCGCTCTTTGTCCTCGGGAGCCGTGACAGCAACAAAACGCCAGTGCTGGATGTTGAAGGAGGAAGGAGCTTCCGTGGCATAGGCCACCAGCTCGCGGATCTCCGCTTCCGATAGAAGCTGGCTGGGATCGAACTTGTCAGCGGAGATGCGCGCTTTTATGGCAGCTAGAGCGTCCATCGCAATCCTCGAAGCTGAAAGGTCAGGACCCGGAAGGCTGCTGATCCCAGGACTAAAGGCAGAGTTGGTGGGCTACCATACATTCTGGGTTCAAACGGTCCGCCCCTTCTAGGTTATTTCCTTTTTAGCTGCTCTGAGGCAACCGGTGCGCTGAGCCTTGGCAAGCAGCCCCGCCGGCCAAACGGGATCCCTGGCCCAAAGGCAGGTATGATAAGGGGATAACCAAGGCTCTGGCCCGCAACATTGGATTTTGCGGGGTCACAGACCGGCAATGGCGAGCGGCGTGGTTGATGGGGAGAGATAACCTGTGAATTTCGGTCGCGTGCTGACGGCAATGGTGACCCCCTTTACGCCTGAGGGGGAGCTTAACTACGAAGAAGCCGCTCGTTTGGCTGATTACTTGGTAACCCACGGCAGCGATGGCTTGGTGGTCTGCGGCACCACTGGCGAGTCTCCCACCCTAACCTGGCAAGAGGAGTACGAACTGTTCCGCGTGGTGCGAGATGCGGTGGCCGGTCGGGCTAAAGTTATCGCCGGCACGGGATCCAACTCCACCCGCGAGGCCATCGAAGCCACCAAAAAAGCTGCCCAATTGGGTTTGGATGGCTCTTTACAAGTGGTGCCCTACTACAACAAGCCCACCCAGGCTGGCCTCTATCAGCACTTTAAGGCGATTGCCCAAGCCAGCGACCTGCCTATCATGCTCTACAATATTCCCGGTCGGACGGGGGTGAGCCTGCAGCCGGAAACGGTGGCGAAACTAGCGGAGTTGGAAACGATTGTCGCCATCAAGGAAGCTAGTGGTACAATGGATGTAGTTTCGGAAATTCGGCGGCTTACTCCCCCACATTTCGGCATCTATTCAGGAGATGACTCTCTGACACTGCCGATCTTATCCTTGGGAGGCAGCGGTGTGGTCAGTGTAGCCAGCCACTTGGTTGGACCGCAACTGCAGGAGTTGATCCAAAGCTACAGCAGCGGACAACACGGCCAAGCTTTGACCTATCATTTGCGTCTGTTTCCACTGTTTAAGGCTTTGTTCATCGAGACCAACCCTGTTCCCATCAAAGCAGCGCTAGAGATGCAGGGTTGGCGAGTGGGGCAGGTGCGCCCTCCGCTGGTGCCTCTCCAGGGCAGTTCTCTACAGGTTTTACGGCAAGTGCTGCAAGAAGTAGGCCTCCTGGCTGAAGCGCAGGGATCCGAACGAAGGACGGCGAAGGCTTCATGATCCCATCTTTATGACATTTTCTTAGGTTTTGCCTTTACCATGACGAGAGTTTTTCAAGGGTTGGGGGGTCTTCTGTGGCGTTTGAGCTGTGACTAGGGCCGTTTTTCTTCTAAAGTTTTTGCTTTTTCCCCACCGGGAAAGAGATAAATTGCGACCGCGGAATCCGGCTTTTACCTATGACCTTGCGGGTAAGTTTGCTGGGATTTGTCTACACCAGTTTTTGTCTGTTTGACTGTCACTGTTGAGGATCTAAAGCTAATATGCCAACACCACGGACTTCCATTGCTTCCCGTCCTGCGGCCTCGGCAGCCAAGCCCACTGCCTCGCTGCAGATGATCCCGCTAGGAGGCGAGCGGGAGATCGGCAAAAACACCTGGGCCTTCCGCTACGAGGATGACATCATCCTGCTGGATGCCGGTTTGGCTTTCCCCGATGAGAGCATGCACGGCATCAACATCGTGCTGCCGGACATGACCTACATCAAGCAAAACCGCGATAAAGTGCGGGGGATGGTGGTTACCCACGGCCACGAAGATCACATCGGCGGGATCCCGTATCACCTACGAGAATTCGACATTCCGGTCATCTATGGCCCGCGTTTGGCGCTGGCGTTGCTGGAGGACAAGCTCCGCGATGTGGGGCTGTTGAACCGCACAGAATTGCGCCCGGTTGGGCCGCGGGATATCGTGCCCCTGAGCAAGTACTTCTTTGCTGAGTTTATCCGCAACACCCACTCTTTTCCCGATAGCTTCACGGTGGCTCTGCACACGCCGGTGGGTGTTGTCATCCAGACGGGCGACTTCAAGATTGACCACACGCCGGTGGATGGGGAGCGCTTCGACCTACAGCGACTGGCCGAACATGGGGAAAAGGGGGTGCTGTGTCTGATTAGCGACTCCACCAACGCCGAGGTGCCTGGGTTTACTCCTTCCGAAGCCTCGGTGGTGCCAGGCCTTACCAAGGCGATTGCGGGAGCCAAGGGACGGGTGATCATCACTACCTTCGCTTCTTCGGTACACCGCCTCAATTTGGTGTTGCAGATTGCCGAGCAGCAGGGCCGGGTGGTGTCTCTGTTGGGCCGCTCCATGCTGAACGTGGTGGCTCACGCGCGGCGCTTAGGCTACATCCGCTGCAAGGACGAGACGCTGCAGCCGATGCATGTCATCAACAGCTTGCCGGACGACCAGGTAATCATCCTCACCACGGGATCCCAAGGCGAACCGCTGGCTGCTCTGACCCGCATCGCCAACGGCGAGCACCCGCAGTTGCAGATCAAGCCAGGAGACACAGTGATCTGGTCGGCCAACCCCATTCCCGGCAACACGCTGGCAGTAACGCGGGTGATCGACAAGCTGATGGAGCTGGGAGCCGATGTCATCTACGGCAAAGACAAGGGGCTGCACGTCTCCGGCCACGGCTGCCAGGAAGACCAGAAGCTGATGATTGCCCTCACCCGTCCCAAGTTCTTTGTTCCCACTCATGGGGAATACCGCATGCTGGTCAAGCACGCCGAAACGGCAATGAGCATGGGGATCCCGCGGGAAAACATCGTGATCATCGGCAACGGCGATGTAGTGGAGGTGAACCAGGAGCGCATTGCTGTCGTCGGCAAGGTGCCCACGGGGGTACAGATGATTGCCGCTTCCCACGATGGGGTGGTCATGGACGAGATGCTGCAGGAGCGCCAGCAGATGGCCAAAGATGGCATGGTGACGGTAGTCATCAGCTTGGATGGCAGTGGCCAGTTGCTCTGCACGCCGCAGGTGCAAAGTTTGGGCCTGGCGGGTGAGGGCAATTCCTTTAAGGGATCCGACCTAAAACCCCTGCTGGAGGACACCCTCAAGCAAGCTTGGCCGCGCTTTGCCCGCTCGCTGGAGCGGGGCAGGCTGGAGATCGACTGGGCCGGCCTCAAGGCAGAGGTGGAGCGGGTGGTGCGCCGCTTTGTCCGCGAACAACTGCCCGGCAAGCCGACGGTACTGGTTTTTGTCCAGTCGCCTGAAGAGGAGTCTGTGCCGGTCACCTCTCTGCCAGTTGGCGAAGTGCGGCAGGAGCAGGTAACCTTGGGGCGGCGGCGGCGCTCCTCGGCGGCGGTGGCGGCTTCGTAAGAGGGGGTGGCTGGCTCTCACGGCTTCCCTGGGCTGGAGAAGGGAGTTCTGCTTTTGGGAAGCTGCTAGACGAGAGCTCTGCCAATGCCTCGGGAGCAAGGGATCCCACCTCACTAAAGGGTGGGCAGCGGCGCTGAGGCGGGACGGGCTGCTGCAGGATCCTCAAGAAGGCCTCGGCCAGGTCGGCATATCCCCGGTCGTTGGGGTGAAAGCCATCGGCCAGCGGGCCGGGGAAGAAAGACTCGCGGCGGTAGGAGCGGGGATCGCAGAGGAGATCCACCACGGGGATCCCTTCTTGGCTCAGGGGGTTGATGGCCCGTTGGCTGAGGCCGACGGAGACCCAAGCCAGCAGTTGCCGCAGGCCCCTGGGCTGCTGCTGCCCCAGGGGGATCAGGGCAAAGTTGGGCAGGTTGGCCACCGCCAGGCGAGCTTGGGGAGCACGGGCCCGCACCGCCTGCAGCAGGGTTTGGTAGTCGGCGGCAAATTGTTGGATCTGGCGCTCAACAAAGGGCAAGGGATCCTCCCCCTGCAGGGCCCGTTGGGCTGCCGCGAAGACAATGGCGTTGGTGTCGTTGCCGCCCACCCAGAGGGTAATCAGGGTGGCGTTGGGAGGGATGCGCGGCACTTGATCCTGGAGCAGGTTGGCCGGGATCCCTTCCCGCAGGGCTTGCATGGCTGGGCTGAGTACCGCTCCTGAGCGGCCCAAGTTAATTAGCTCCACCGGGCCGGGCAGCAGGCGGGCCAGGCGGGGGACATACCCCGTCCCATTGGGGCAGTCCAGCGGCTCTGAGCGCTGCGGGCGGGTGCCGGCAGCGTTGGCTGGATCATCGCAGGAGATGGAGGCGTTGAAGCCAACGGCATCACTGGCTCCCAGAGCCACATAGCGGGTGAGGGCGGGCGGGCTGGGTATGAGAACAGCGGGGGGAGATCCAGAGGTTTCGGAACAAGCGGTTAGCCCCCACCCCAGCATCCCGATTGCCACTGAGAGCAGCAGCAACCGAACGGGTCTGGGGGCTTGCCTTTTTTGCCAAGTAGGGGAGCCCATGGGGTAGCTTTGCTGCAGAGGTGGGGGAAGCTCCCAGCCAAGCTAGCCGAAGATTGGCCAATTGGCGAGTATGGTGGGAGTATGGCGCTGCGTTTTTGCAAGTCCCGCACCTACCACGATCCCCTGCACGGTGCCATTAGCCTGGATGGCGGGGATCCGGTCGAGGCGCTGCTGATTCGCCTCATCGACACGTCGGCCTTCCAGCGCCTGCGCCGCATCCGCCAGTTGGACACCGCTTTTTTTACCTTCCATGGCGCTGAGGGATCCCGCTTTACCCACTCGGTGGGAGTGCTGCAGGTTACGCGGCGCCTGTTTGACAGATTGGCCCGCCGCTACCCGGAGCTGCGCCCCTACCGCGCTGTAACGCTGGTTGCCGCCTTGCTGCACGACATTGGCCATGCCCCCTTTAGCCATGCCGGCGAGGAGATCTTCGGCTGCCGACACGAGGTCTGGACGGCCCGCATCGCGCGGGAGGATCCCCAGATAGCCACGCTGGTGGCGGAGTTTGACCCGCAGCTGCCGGCCCAACTGGAGCAGGTGTGGCAGAAACAATTTCCCCTGCCGCTGGTGGGGCAGCTTATTGCCAGCCAACTGGACTGCGACCGCTTTGACTACCTGATGCGCGACAGCCTGCTCACCGGCGCCCAATACGGCCACCTGGATCTGGATCGCATCCTCACGGTGTTGGACTACGACCCGGAGACGGGATCCCTCTCCATTCCCGCCCGCAAAGGCCTGGGAGCCATCGAGCACTATCTGGTGGTGCGCTATTTCATGTACACCCAGGTGTACCAGCACCCCAAGAGCCTGTGTGCCCGCTTTATGTTGGAGCGGCTCTTCAAGCGGGCCCAGGTGCTCCTGCACCAGGGAAAGATCGAGCTGGATCCCATCTTGAGTGCCTGGTGTTGGGCGGCGCTGGCGGTGCAAAAGGGGGATCCCTTCGAGCTGCCTTTGCCCCTCTATTTGGCTGCTGACGATGTGATGTTCAGCTACCCTTTTCGCTTTTGGGCCATGGCGGGGAAGGATCGCATCCTAGCGGATCTGGCGCGGCGCTATTTGGATCGGGATCTGTTCAAGGCCCGCAACCTCAGCCGCCTGCCAGAAGAGCGACGCCAAGAGCTGGTGGCAACGCTAAGCCAGAAGATGCAGCAAGATGGCTTGGATCCAGAAAGCTACTTGGGAATTCGCTCGGCCCACGTCCAGGGCTACAGCTTCTACGACCAAGGGATCCAACTCAAAACCGAGGACGGCTACGTGGAAATTGCCCAGCTCTCGCCACTGGTGCGATCCCTGGTGGAAACGCAAAGCCAGGTTTGGCTGATCTTCCCCCGCCCCTACAGCGATATCGTAGAGAGGGCTTTGTCTGCCTAGAGGATTGGCAGATCCCAGGGCTAGGGCATGGGCAAAATCCGTTCCTTATCTGAAAGAGGGAAGCAAGAGTGGGAATCCCGGAGATCCTGGCGATGGTGTTGGCGCTAACGGCCCTGGCGATTGCCTTGGTGGCGCTGCGGCTGGGGCGGGCGCTGTGGGCTTCCCCCTGGCTGCGGGATCCCTTGCCGGAGCAAGCGGCAGAGGTCGGAGCGGCCCTGGAGCGGCTGGCGGTGATCGTGCCTGCCTACAACGAGGCGGAAAACGTGGTGGGCTGCCTAAGCAGCATCCTGGACAGCACCGCCGCCCCGCTGCAGGTCTGGCTGGTGGACGACGGCTCCACCGATGCCACCTGGGAGCTGGCCCAGGCCCTGGCTGCCGAACGGCAAGATCCGCGGCTGCACCTGCTCCAAGGGGATCCCCGCCCCCAGGGTCAAACGTGGGTGGGCAAAAACTGGGCCTGTGCCCAGGCCGTTGCCGCCCTGGCCGCCCAGCCTGATCCCCCCGACTACCTGCTCTTTCTCGACTGCGACGTGCGGCTGGGATCCGCTGCCATCGAAGCAACCCTAGGACAGTTGCTGGCAAGCGGCAGCGGCTTGGTAAGCGTAGGGCCTCAGTTGGTGTGCGGCTGTCTGGCCGAGTGGCTGGTGCAGCCCATCATGATGGTCATCTTGGCGGCAGGCTACGACTTTGCCGCCGTCAACGATCCCAAGCGTCCCAAGGCCTTTGCCTTCGGGCCGTTCATGCTGTTTCGCCGCTCCGCCTACGAGCAAGTGGGCGGACACGCCGGCGTGGCCAATGTGGTTATCGAGGATGTGGCCTTGGCCCAGCGCATCAAAGCGGCTGGCCTGGGCTTGCAGATTTGCCTAGGGGGGTCGCGGGTGCGATGCCGCATGTACGCCAATGGAGCCGCACTCTGGGAAGGGTGGACGAAAAACTGGTTCCTGGGCCTGGAGCGCAACTGGGCCCTCGCCGTGTTGGCGATGGTCACTGTCTTGGGCATCTGCAGCCTGCCCTGGCTGGGGTTGATCCTGGCTGTGGCTACCGGATCCCTGCAGGTCTTGGCGGCCAGCCTGGCCGGGATCCTAGGCCAAGGGGTCATCCGCCTGCTTCTATGGCGTTGGGCCCACCTGCCGCTGCGTTACTGGTGGCTGACGGCAGTGGGAGGCTGGGTGACGGCGGCCATCATCTTGGCTTCTGCCATCCGCACCACCAGCGGGCGCAACTGGACTTGGCGGGGCCGTCCCCTGGCAGCAAGCTAAGCAGAATACAAGAAGCCCCTCCCGCTGACGCGAGCAGAAACACCGCGGGAACATGGTCTAATGGGGAATGTTCGGAGAGGATCCCAAGATAAACAAGCGGCGTTTACAAACAGTGGGATAGCGCAATGCAGGCTTTGGTCATCGGCTCCGGGGGACGAGAACACGCTTTGGCGTGGAAGCTGTTGCAGTCTCCCCAGATTACTCGGGTCTACTGTGCACCTGGCAACGGCGGCACGCAGCAGATGCCCCGCTGTCAGTCTGTGGCTTTGGCGGCCACCGACATCGAGGGACTGGTGCGATTTGCTACCGTGCAAGGGATCCGCCTGACGGTGGTGGGGCCGGAACTGCCCTTGGTCGCGGGAATTGTGGACGCCTTTCAGGCAGCGGGGCTCCCCATTTTCGGCCCCAGTCGCGCCGCCGCCCAACTGGAGGGAAGCAAGCTCTGGGCCAAGCAACTGATGCAGGAAGCAGGGATCCCTACGGCTCCGGCTGCTGGCTTTGCCGACTTGTCTGAGGCACTGGCCTACCTGGATTCAAGAACTCCGTCAGGCAAAGGCAGCTATCCGGTGGTAATTAAAAAAGATGGGCTGGCCGCCGGCAAGGGGGTAACCGTTGCCCACAGCCGGGAAGAAGCCGTGCAGGCCCTGGAGGCAGCCCTGGCCAAGCCGGGCGAGCGGGTGCTGATTGAGGAGTTCCTTGCCGGCCAAGAGGTGTCGGTGCTGGCCTTGACGGATGGCCAGATCTGCCTGCCGCTGCTGCCCGCCCAAGACTACAAGCGCCTTGGCGATGGCGATACCGGCCCCAATACCGGCGGCATGGGGGCCCACGCCCCAGCAGACCACCTGGTGACGCCACAGCTTTTGGCCCGCATCCAGGCCCAAGTGCTAGATCCCACCCTGCAGGCGCTGCAGCGGCGGGGCATCCGCTACCAGGGGGTGATCTACGCCGGCCTGATGATCACGCCCAACGGGGATCCCTATGTGTTGGAGTACAACTGCCGCTTCGGGGATCCCGAAGCCCAGGTGATCCTGCCCCTGTTGGAAAACCCTCTGGACGAGGTGCTGCTGGCCTGCATCGAGGGACGGCTGGCCGATCTTCAACTGAAGTGGAAACCTGGCTACGCCGCCTGCGTGGTCATGGCCGCCCCCGGCTACCCTGACAGCTACGAGCGAGGGATCCCCATTACTGGCCTGGAGGCTGCTGCTGCCACCGGGGCCCTCGTGTTCCATGCCGGCACCCGCCAGGTGGGCAAGCAGCTCCTCAGCGACGGCGGGCGCGTCCTCTGTCTTACCGGCCAAGGGGCAACGCTGGCGGAAGCGCTGCGCCAAGCCTATGCCGCCGTGGAGCAAGTCCAGTTCCCCAAAGCCCATTACCGCTCCGACATCGGCAGCCGCGCCCTTGGGCCTGCCGTCCGGCGAGGTGTAGTGCCCGCCTCCTAGTCCCCTTCTTTTTCGACTGCATCTTAAAGCCCCAGAGAGGTCGCTTCTCTGGGGCTGGTAAAGCAGCTTTAAAAAAAGCTTTGATGATTAGAGCCTAACTCCTCCAGTAAAGAGACGGCAACGATGGTATCAGAATCTCAACTTTCCTTAGATTTTCTCAACGGTGGAGCTGTTCCCAGTTGCAACTAACCTGCTCGGTGCTTGGATTCCTCTGGCGTCAGCGGGCCGGAGTTCTGGCGGCTAGGGAGAAGGGAGGCAGCCACGGCTGTTCCCAACTGAGGAGAAGAGGACTAATGTCTCGATCCCGGATGCATGCAGTTGAGCATCAGGGTGCGAAGTCCTACTCTAGGCTGAGGTTGAAGGGCTCCTTCTGCCAGAGCCAGCGGGGTGGGATCCCCAGTCCTGCGGTTACGGGTGCAGACCTTTGCGGCGCCTGAGGGTCGCAGTCGTAGAGGGTAGTGGTGTAGCGATAGGTGCGCGGCGGCCCGCCCTTGAGCCGGATGCCGCTAATCTCAAAGAGGTAGGGGCGATTGGGCTGGACGGATCCTACCGAGTAAGTGAGAGTCTCTAGGCCAAAGGCGGGATCCCCAATCCGGATATCCCAAACCGGCACTGCCTCGCCAGTGAGGGCATCGGTGATGCGAACTTGGGCCTGGCTGAGATCAGAGAGGCCGCCGCGGCTGGGCACCGAGAAAGACCAGCGGTAGGCAGACAAAGGTTGGCTGGAAAACCCTTCGAGGCGGTACAGGTAGCCGTCCCTCTCCGGGAAGGCAATGAACTCTGGATCTGGCACTGACTCGTCAAAACCGAAGATCCAATTGGCATTGGCCTGGGTCACCCGTCCGGCCCGCGGGTCGTAGACAATGCCGTAAGCTCCTTGGGCGTACTGGGGGTAGAGGTTCCAGCGGCGATGCCCCACATCCACGAAGTTTTCCCGGCCCGGCTCGGCAAAGTAGATGTCCACCTGGCGCGCCAGCACCCGCCCTGGGTCGGGGCCGTTCAGCTCCAGAATCGGGCCAATCGCCAAGTTGCTAAAGCGGGATCCCGCCGCCCCGGCAGGAGTGAAGCAACGCCAAGAGGGGGGTGGCTCGTGGCTGAGGGCGCCATTGGCCACCTGCAGCAGCGCCGCCTGCTGAGCGGCCTCCAGGAATTCAGGATTGAGCTCCACCGGGGGCAACTCGTGCAACAGTCGCAGAAAGTTCAGCCGATCTATCATCTTCTGGGCTGCTGCCGGGGTGAGGCGACCGGGATTGCAGGTGGCAGCCTGAGGCTGCTCGGCATAGATGGAGCCCGTGAAGGTGCGAGTCTGGCGATCCAACTGGCAGAGGAAGTTGGCAATCGGCAGCTCTCCTGCCCGCGGAGGTTCTGGAGCTGTGAGGGATCCCCTCCCACCACAGGCAGCCACCAAAAATAGTAGGCAGAGCAAACTAAGAACCCCCCCTGCCCAGACTGGCTTCCAACTGGGCAGCCGCTGCCAAGGCATGTAAGTCCTGTAGGCTTACCGACTGGCGGGGGTGGGAGTGGGCGTGAGGCTGGGGGGACTGACGGTGCTGCTGCTACCCTCGTCACAGGCAGACAGCAGCCCCAGGCAGAGGAACAGGGCCAGAGCCCCCAAGAGCTTGCAGGTCACTTGGGTGGGTTGAAGTGTAGCCATCGCAACAGATCTCCAAAACCCTGCCAGGTTTGACCCTGTTTTATCACGCAGGGGGGGAAGTGCCAGAGCAGAACCTGAGAATAAGTTGAACGATGTTTCTCCCCCTTGGCCTTGCCTACTAGAGATAGAGCCCAAAGCGATCCTCTCTCTCCACCCTTAGTGCTGGTAGGGATCCCCGTACCTTAATGCACCTTAGATGAATCTGCTTTTTTGCTGCTGAATTCGGCTGCTCAAGGGATGATCTGAAACTCCAGGTTGTAGGTCTGAAGCAGGTTGATTGTCTCGTGATCGGTGAGGTTGGTGTCGGCCAGCTCCAGGTTGTAGAAATCGATAAACTCCTCGTGGTCGAAGTAGGGGCCGGCATGCCAAGTGCCCATTTCCAGTTTGATAAAGCGGTCGCCGGGCACCCGAAAAGCTTGAATCTCATCCACTTGCAGCTCGTCGGCAGGCGGCGCGACGGCGATAAACCACTCCTTGCCGTGCAGGGATCCCAGACACTGGGTGCAACGGGTGTGGTGAGTTATTTGGGTGAACCGAAGGCCACGGCGGGGCAAGCGCATGAGGTAAAAGCGGGGTTGCCCCTGATTCAAAACCAACTGGGCATCTTGGCCATCGAAGGGTTTGTCGTCAGGAGTAGGATAGATCACCTGCCCGTAGAGGGCAAAGTTTTCCGGTTCAGCGAGATGGGCCTTCAGTTGGCGCAGTTGACTGCTCACCCTGCTTGTCTCCTCTTTCCCAAACCTGTACCCGTTGTTGCTCCGCAAGCCGATCCCCACCTGCTGCCGGCACAAGGTCGTGAAGACCCAAATAGCAGAGCAGCTCTTATTTTATCTAGTTATCTAGATTTGCCGGCAGTCTCCTTCCGCAGAACAGTCTCAGTAAAATGGGAGAAATTTGTAACACTCGGCAATGGTGATGCGGCGGGATTTACAGGAGCTGGTCATTTCCCCTTCTCTGGTGGAAAACCTTTCCGGGGTACCTATAGATTGGCTGTACCGACCTCGGCCTGTCCGTCGCTGGAAAGATTGGCTGCGCCAGTTCTCCGCCTTCTGGGATCTGCTGCGCCTGTTGTTGGTGCTGGATCTCTTCTGCCGTTTCTTGACCTTTTGGACGGGGGGATCCCTGCTGACCTTGCTGGGGCGGATCTGGATCCCTGGCCTGCACAGCAGTTGGGGCACTTGGCTGGTGGAATGGGGGATCCTGGCAGCCATTGCCGCTTTGGGCCAAGCCTATTGGATTTTCCGCAGCCGCCGCCTGCCGCTCTTGCTGAACTTGCTGGAAGAAGTAGATCGCTACCATCAGCTTATTCAAGCTATTCACATCAATGACGAATTGGTGGAGGCAGGTAACCCTGAGGTCAAGCTGCCCCAGCGGGATCAGATTATCGAGGCTCTGAAGCTGGCTCGCAGCGACCTAATCCGCGCCTTGAAAACTGAACGGATCTTGCGGCAGAACAAAGACTTTATTGAGCAGCAAAGTGAGTTCTTCGGTGACGAGTTGACGACTCTAACTGCGCTCCAGATAAGGGAACAGGCCAGCGAACAGTCGCGGCTTTTGGAGGCTGCTTTGCAAATTGCCTTGCAAGTGCGCTCCCAACTGAGCCAACTGCGAAACTGGGAAGCAAGCCTATCCCCAGACAAAACTCAGCCTCCCAGCGAGGCTCAAAACCCAGATTCCCCTCCTCTGGGTTAGGCCCTCCTAGCTGCGGCAGGCGCTGGCGACTGCTGCTGAAGCAGGGGTGGAAAACTGGAGCAGGGATCCCAAAGGTAGCAGAGCTCTAGCTTTTAACGTAAGGTGCGGAATTCCCCACGGTCTATACGGTGGGGATGGATAGCACCCTCTGACTGATTCTGGATGTATTGCTTCACAATTTCTAGGGAGCAAATCA
>NZ_JANSIZ010000071.1:0-12235 GCF_047462315.1 Synechococcus sp. H60.2
TCAGCTCTACTTCAGAGACCCGGTACACGGGATGGACTCCGTCCCGCTGCCGCGAACGATGAAGCAACTGGGGCAGAGGAAGAGACAAAAGCTCTGCTGTCAAGCGGATGGGGAAACCCCACCCGCCTGCGCGGTGGGGTAGTTCATTTGATGGAACGAGCGGATGCGGGTGGAGGCGGTCGCTCTCTCTAGCTGAGCTGGCCCTTAGGGATCCCAGCGCTAGAGGCGTTCCTTGGCGGGCCAGCAAAAGCGGCAGGGGCAAAACCAGCGCCCCAAAATAGTGCCTAGAAAGGCAGCTCCTCCTCTTCGGGGGCTAGGGGGGACTCGGTTGCCGGCGGGCCGTAGGTTTCACCCAGATCCGGGGCTCCTTCTGCCTCCAGGCTCTCGAGAGCGGACAGTTCTGCCGTCGCCTCCTCGGGCGAGGTCAGGATCCCTTGCAAATCTATCAGGCTGCCGTTGAAATGGTCGGCAAACCGACGGGCCACCTCCGCCAGCTCATGGGCCAGGTCGTAGGAGGGTGGCCTTGCGGTTTGCACCACTGGGGCAGTAGATTGCGGGGCCCTCAGCTCCGCCTGTCTTGGAAGAGGGAGCTCGGGGGAAGGAGGGCTGCTCTCCAACCTTGGGTCACGGGCCGCAGCTGGGCCAGCATGCCCCTCCCGTAGGCGAGGCGGTGGCTGTACCACCAGCTTCAGCCGCACCGGGCGCCGCAGCAGGTTGTAAAGAGCAGAGTGTACCTCGGCTTCTTTGCTGCGCACTTTCTCCACCAGGCCCTTATTGGGAAAAGCAAGGGTAATTTCTAAGGTCTCCGTCCCATCGAGCCAAACAAGAGCCTCCTGCTGCAAATGGCCGGATGCCAATAGCCCTCGCGTGATGGGGCGGAGGTTTTCAAGAAACTGCTCCCAGCGGGGCCGCAACACCTGGGCAGGCGCCGGATCCTTTGCCTTTTCCGGAGGGAGCGGCTCTTGTGGGCTGGGTCCTTGCGGCAGGGGCGTCAAGTCCCCTGCTGGGCTAGGGGAAGGGGTGAAGGACTCTGGGGTGGCTGTTGCTGTAGCCCTCTGCTTTTGTTCTGCTGGGGTGCGAGGGGGGACATCGACACTTTTCTCAGCAGAAGGTAAGCCCGCAGAGGCAAGGGGGATCGCGGCGCTGGCTGCAGCCCCTGTGCGCAGCTGGCCCAGCAGATCCAGCAGAGCAATTTCCAGCCAAAGCTGGGGTTGCCCGCTCTGGCGAATTTGCGGCTCGCACTGGCGCAGATGGCTCTGGGCCGCCAGCAGCATCTCCACCGAGTAGCGAGGGGCCCGCTGTTGCAAGGCTGCCCAGGTGGGATCCGTTACCGCTGCCAACTGCCGCTGCTGGGGGGCCGTCTTGGCCAGGAGCAGATCCCGGTAAAAAGCCACCAGGTTCTGCAGCACCACCAGGGGCTCTTTGCCCCGCTCCAGCAATTGCCGCGTCTGGGCCAGCACTGCTTGCACATCCTGAGCAAGCAGGGCATCCGTCAACTCCAAAAGCTGCCGCTCCGGGATCCCGCCCACCAAGTCCCACACGGCTTCTGGGGTGATGGATCCCTCCAGCAAGCTAAGCTGATCCAGTAGGCGCTCGGCGTCCCGCAGCCCGCCCTGGGCAAGCTGGGCCACCAGCTGCAAGGCTTCTGCCGTGATGGGGATCCCTTCCTGGGCGGCGATCTGGCCCAGGTGGGTCACCATGTCCTCGAGGGGGATGCGGCGGAAGTCAAAGCGCTGACAGCGGGAAACGACGGTAGGCAGAACCCGCTGCGGGTCGGTGGTGGCCAGGACAAACACCACGCGGGGGGGCGGCTCTTCCAGGGTCTTCAGCAAAGCGTTGAAGGCGGCATTGCTGAGCATGTGGCACTCGTCGATGACATAGACCTTGTAGCGGCTATTTACCGGCGCAAACTGAGCCCGCTCGATCAGCTCGCGGATGTTGTCCACGCCGGTGTTGCTGGCCGCGTCGATCTCAATCACATCTAAAGAAGAGCCGGCGGTGATGGCGCGGCACTGGCTGCACACCTGACAGGGATCCGGTGTTGGCCCCTGCTCGCAATTTAAGGACTTGGCTAGAATGCGGGCGCTGGAGGTCTTGCCCGTGCCGCGCGGACCACAGAACAAGTAGGCCGGCGCCACCCGGTTTTGCCGGATGGCATTGGCCAAAGTCTGCACCACCGCCCCTTGGCCCACCACATCGGCAAAACGCTGCGGGCGGTATTTCAGATGCAGGGGTTCGTACTTGCCAGCGGCGGCCATTTCCGAAGATCTCCGAGCAAGCAGCGCCCCAGCCGAGACCGCTATCGCCGGGCGATGCGGAGGCAATCCCAGAGGGCTCCCCTATTCTGCCCCTTGCCCCTCAGGAGCGACGCTGGGTGATGCCACCTCCTGGGTGGGTAGAGCTTTTGGCCGCCGGCCGTTGGGATCCCGGCGGCGCAGGAGAGCTATCCGGGGCAGCTGCAGCTTCCAGCGGGGGGCATCCAGTTGGTCCACGTGCTGCAGGCGGTAGCTGAGCTGGTACAGCTCCCTCTTGAGCCGACGATTTTCCGCCTGAATGGCGGCGATGCGCTCGCGGATGGGTTGCAGGCGGGCCTGCAGCTTACGTCGGTAGAGCTCTGGTAGCTCCTGGATCATCTGCTCCAGCACCTGCTTTTCT
Organism: Synechococcus sp. H60.2; assembly: GCF_047462315.1. NCBI lineage: Bacteria > Bacillati > Cyanobacteriota > Cyanophyceae > Synechococcales > Synechococcaceae > Synechococcus > Synechococcus sp. H60.2. Next base: position 2,656 of record NZ_JANSIZ010000071.1, read on the forward strand.
TGGTAGAGCTGCTCAATTTCTGCCTCGTAGCTGCGAATTTGCCGCTGTTGCTTTTCTTGGCGCAGCTCCAAAAGATCGATCTGGCTCTGCAGCAGGCGGTTGCGCTCCCTCAACGCCTCGATCTCCTGCTCCCGCGTCGCCAGCGCTTGCACCCACCAGGACTCTGCCCTGCTATCGCCAACAGGCTCGCCGCTGCAAATCGTTTCTTGCATCGACTCTTCCTCAACCCACCATCCCCATCCGCTACTCTATCCAGCCTGCTGGGGCGAGGCCAGGGGTTTCTGGGAAGCCAGCGCTTGTTGCACCTGGGCTTCCAGCTCCGCCAGGGATCCAGAATTGTCCAGCACTACATGGGCACAACGGGCCTTTTCCTCTAGGGGCCACTGGCTGGCCAGGCGAGCTTCAATTTCTGCTGGCGTCAGCAGGGGATCCCGCTGGGCCAGGCGCTGCCGCTGCTGCTCAGGGGTACAGGTTACCACCCAGATCTCGCTGACCCAGTTTTCCATGTGGGCCTCAAACAGCAGCGGGATCATCAGGCAAACGGTGGGAGAGCCGTCCTTTTGAGGATGTTGCACCCCTTGCGGCGCAGAGGCTCCGTGAGACTGGAGAAACTCCCGCAGCCGCGCTTTGACAAACGGGTGAATCTGGGCTTCTAGCCAGGCCCGCTCGGCGGCATCGGCAAAGATAATCTGCCCTAACTGGCGGCGATCCAGCTCTCCAGAGGGAGCCCGGATGGCCTGGCCATAGCGCTGCAGCACCCGCTCGCGGATGGGGGATCCCACCGCCAAGGCCTGGCAGGCCATCTGATCCGCATCGGCCACTGGGATCCCGTGCCGTTCCAAGATGCGGGCCACTGTGGATTTACCGGTGGCTATGCCGCCCGTCAAGCCGATGATTCTCATGGGAGCTGTACGATTTCACACAAGTTAGAGCCAGCCTCTCACCCCCGGCCCCTCTCCCTCTGGGAGAGGGGAGATGGTTGCAGATCCCCCTCAAGGAGAGGCCATCTGGGCAGAGGCTGGGGAAAGGCAAGGTGCTGTCAAGAGACTATACTCTAAGCCTTCCACCAAGGCCCGGCAGGAGGCTTCGATGATGTTGGTGGAAACTCCCACCGTGGTCCAGCGGCGGTGGCCATTGCTGAACTCCACCAGCACCCGCGTTTTTGCCGAGGTGCCGGCCCGCCCATCCAAGATGCGCACTTTGTAGTCGGCCAGGTGAATCCCTTCCAGTTGGGGGTAGAACTCCAGCAAGGCTTTGCGCAGCGCCCCATCCAAAGCCGCCACCGGCCCATTACCTTCCGCTGCCGTTACCCGCGTCTGCCCTTGCACCGCAATCTTCACCGCCGCCAAGGACTGCACATCCCCCGCCTCACCACTGGGATCCCAGTCTTTGCTGCTCCAGTCGGAGCGGGTAGTGGTGCTGACATTAAAGCTAAGCACTTCAAATGGATGCAAGCGCTGACCTAACAGCTCCCGCACCAGCAGCTCAAAGCTGGCCTCAGCCGCCTCAAACTGATAGCCCTGCAGCTCCAGGGTCTTCAACCGCTCTAGGATCAAGCGGGCTTGGGGATCTGACTTGTCCAGCCGGATCCCGAAGCCGGCCACTTTGCTGAGGATATTGCTCAGCCCCGCCTGTTCCGAAACCACGATGCGCCGGCAGTTGCCCACCTGCTCCGGGGCAATGTGCTCGTAGGTGAGGGGGTTTTTCTGGACGGCGCTAACGTGGATCCCGCCCTTGTGGGCAAAGGCCGACCGGCCCACAAAGGGGGCATGGTCATCCGGAGCTAGGTTGACTACCTCGCTGATGGCGCGGGAGATCTCCGTCAGGTGTTGCAGCTTCCCTTCCGGCAGACAGCGGTAGCCCAGCTTTAGTTGCAGGTTGGGGATGACGCTGCACAGGTCGGCGTTGCCACAGCGCTCCCCATAGCCGTTGATGGTGCCTTGCACCATGCGCGCCCCCGCCTGGACTGCCGCCAGGGCATTGGCCACAGCAGTGCCGGAATCGTTGTGGGTGTGGATCCCCAGGGGCAAATGCCCCAGGTGATGGGACTCGGCCAAGACGGCTGCGGTGATGGCGGCAATCTCGGGGGGCAGGGATCCGCCGTTGGTATCGCAGAGAACCAGCCACTCTGCCCCCGCTTCTGCCGCCGCCACGAGGGTTTGCAGGGCGTAGTCGGAGTTATGGCGATAGGCGTCGAACCAGTGCTCAGCATCGTAGATCACCCGTCGCCCCTGGGAGCGCAAATAGGTAATGGTATCCCGGATCATGGCCAGGTTTTCGGCCAAGGTGGTGCCCAGCCCCTCAGTCACATGCAGATCCCAAGACTTGCCGAACACCGTCACGTAGCGGGTGCCCGCTGCCAAGATAGCCTGCAGCAGGGGGTCGTCAGCCGCCCGCCGCCCCGGCTTGCGGGTGGAGCAAAAGGCCACTAGCTCCGCCTGCTCCAGAGGCTCTTCCCGCAGTTGCCAGAAAAACTGCACATCCTTGGGATTGGCCCCCGGCCAGCCCCCCTCGATAAACGGGATCCCCAGGCGATCCAGCAGCTTGGCGATCTGGATCTTGTCTTGCAGTGATAGCGATAGCCCCTCCCGCTGCGCCCCATCCCGCAGGGTGGTGTCGTAGAGGGTGACGGCAACCGGAGAATTGGCGTCAGTCTTCATACCGCATCAGCTTTTTGTAAAAGGCAGTGGTGAAATCCGGCGGTTGTCCACGCTGCACCAGTGTTACGACATCGATTAGGTAATCCACAAACTCGTAGTTGGCGATGGAGAGCTGGTAAGTGAGCTCAGCATCCTGATCGAAGATCACTTGCACTACGGTCAGATCGGAGGGCAACGGCGACGTGTGCCAACTGGCCAGGAAACGCACAGGTTTGTCTCCCTCGATGGCCCTCTGTCCTTCCAGGCTGCCTTTTTTGTAGAGGCCCACCGCAAGAGCTAGGTGTTGCCGGCGCGCAACGGCGTAATAGGGCTGATAGATGGCTACTTCTGCCGGAGCAGCAGGTTCAAGTTGCAAAGCCATGGCGGCAAGAGGAGAGAACCGTTGATTGCAGTAGAGAACCCAACAAAAGGCCCACTGCGATCTAGCCTACCGCGTTGGTGGGCCACTGGCCTAGGGATAGATTGACCTCATTGTCTCCTACATACCGGTCAGAGTATAGTAAAGTGGATACCCAAGTCTAGTTTCGACTCTGAAACAGTGTCTGCTCTGTCTACCCAGTACCTCTCTGTAAGGGAAGCTTCAGAAATCTTAAACTGCTTAGAACAATAGGTGCGGCGACTACTCCGAGGCGGCGAAATCAGCAGGGAAAAATCGGCAGTCAGTGGACTGTAGCATCAGAGTTTGCAGAGAACTACTGCGTTAAGAGAGTAAGGTACAGACTCAAAAGTAACCGATCACAGTTGACGCTCGTTTAGCTAGCCTCAGCTAAAAATCCTGAGTTTTTTCTGGCTGTATGGGTCTAGAAGAAGACATTCAGGTAATACTTGCTTGTGAAGTTGATCCAGCCACTTACGGTGTTCTGCCGTAAGTTTGGGAATCCGAGCGCTGATAACGGTACTGACAATCATGCCAGCGATTGTCTTTGTAGACTTCAATACTGATTTCGAAATTCTATTTTCGTAGCCATTATTATACCTCTTTATCCACTTTTCAGCCACCTCCTTCCCTTTTCTGGCATTTATCTCCGAACAAAGTTCTGGGTCTCTGTAGCAGGCTCTAAGAATAGTTCGGTGGGCCTCAAGAGTTTGCCGATTCTTTTGAGAGAGGGTAATTTCAAAAAATTTTAGAAGTTCTTCCTCGAAGTTATTGCGAATGATATCGTTGAGGGTAACAGGTATCTCAGGTCTCTCCCGTAGCTCATAGCAATCGGCTTAGGTACCTAATATCGAAACTGGGCAGCGGGATATCCTTCGGTGAGAGATTCCGCACCTCATCTTCGGGGAAGCTTTGGAAAGGCAGGAGACTCTGGGAAACAATGGGAGAGGGAATCCCGCTCACAACTGGTTCTTCTCCGCTTGGACGGAGTCCTCGCTGTTTTCCCCCTTGCCCCAAATCTCACCGCATCTGCCGGCCATATGAACATAGCCCCAGACCCAACTGCCCCGCTTGCCCCTGCCGACTCCTTGCCGGAGCTGGATCCCGTCCTGCAACGCAAGTTCCACCAGCTTGTCCAAATCTTCGCCGAGATGGGGCGGGTCTTGGTGGCCTACTCAGGCGGGGTCGATAGCAGCCTGGTGGCCAAACTGGCCTGGGATCAGGTGGGGGAGCAGGCCCTGGCCGTCACCGCCGCTTCCCCGGCGCTGTTGCCTGAAGATCTGGAGGAGGCCATCCGGCAAGCCCAATACATCGGCATTCGCCACCAGATCGTCGAGACTCAGGAGCTGCAGGATCCCCGCTACGCTGCCAACCCTGCCAACCGCTGCTACTTCTGCAAAAGCCACTTGCACGACACCCTGCGCCAGGTGGCTAAAACTCAGGGATACGACCACGTGGCAGATGGCCTCAACGCCGACGATCTGGCCGACTATCGACCGGGAGCGCAGGCGGCCCGAGAGCGAGGCGTGCGTTCTCCCTTGGCAGAGGTGGGGATGAGCAAGCTGGAGGTGCGGCAACTCTCTCGCCACCTGGGTCTGCCCTGGTGGAATAAACCGGCCCAGCCCTGCCTCAGCTCCCGCTTTCCCTATGGCGAGGCGATCACCGCCGAGAAGCTGCGTCGAGTGGGGGCGGCAGAGCGCTATCTGCGCAGCTTGGGCTGGGAGCAGGTGCGCGTGCGCTCCGAGAAAGATACTGCCCGCATCGAACTGCCCCCTCATCAAATCGTGGAATTTGTGCAAAAAACCGATCTGGCAGCGCTGGTCAAGGCCCTGCAATCTTTTGGTTATCTCTACGTCAGTCTCGATTTGGAGGGCTACCGCAGCGGCAAGCTCAACCGCGCCCTCAACCCTGCCCCGCCAACAACGGGCTGAGCCAGCCTAGGGGCTTGGGCTGAAGTTTTGTGCCAGGTTTAGGGGAATATGAAAGGGTTTTGGTGGCTCTGGCTTTGCTTGGGGGTGTTTGGTCTGGCAACGGCTGCTCCTGCCTCAGCCCAGAAAAGCCGGGTGGCAGCTGCTCCGCCAGGGGCTACGACTGACGCCCTTGCGGAGCGCACGTTACGGCTGCGCTCGGATCGCCAAACCTTCGACCAGCGGGCGCAGGTTTTCCTGGCCGAGGGCAACGTGGAGATGCGTCTGGGCCGCTCTGTGCTGCGGGCAGATCGCTTGCGCATCGAGCTGCAACAGCGGCGAGCGGTGGCCGAGGGCAACGTTTCCATCGAGTTGGATCAGCAGCGCATCCAGGGATCCCGGCTGGAATACGACTTTGGGCGGGAGCAGGGCTTTTTGGAAGAGGCCTTCGGGCAGGTGGATATTGGCCAGTTGCAGGCCAGCGGCTCTCCGGCGGCGGCCCTCTCGCCGCGGCGGCTGGTGCGCTTTCGCGCCGTTCGCATCCGCTTCGATGCCAACAACTGGGAAGGAGAGCAGGTGCGGCTGACCAATGACCCTCTCGATCCGCCAGAGCTGGAGATCCGCAGCCCGCGGGCGACCTCTACCTTGCAGGCGGATGGTTCCAGCCTGTTGATTGCCGAAGCTGGCCAACTGGTTTTCGACCAGGTCTTGTTTCTGCCCCTGCCCATTCGGCTGCGCTTTGACTCATTGAACCGTCAGCCTCCGGTCAGCCTTTTCTACGATGACTTCGACCGGGAAGAGCTGCGGCGCGGCCTGATCCTACAAGCCAACTTCGAGCTGCTGCAGGATCCCCATCTCAGCCTGGTGCTCTCCCCACAACTGTATCCGCAACGCCTTTGGGGCAGCGATCAAGGGATCCGCGATGGGATCGGGCTGCGGGCTGATTTTCGTTGGCGGCAACCGGAAGCCAATGCCCAAACCTCGCTGTTTGCCGAGCTGCGCGGGATCGTCTTCGAGGAGTTTGCCCGGCGCTTGCGGGCTCAGGTCGAACACCGCGTTACCACCGGCAACGGCGGCCAAGTCACCTACACCTATGCGTATCAGGAGCGTTTTTTCAGCGGGCGGCTGGGGTTCCAGATTGTGGAGAATCGCCTTGGTGCCAGCTACAGCTCGCCCACCCTCCGCCTCGGCAACACTGGCTTGGATTTCAGCTACCGCATAGCCGCCGACTACATCGACGCCCTGGGACAACTCGGCAACATCGACACCGATCCCGATCTGGCCTTGGCCAAGACCACCGAGCGCATCCAGCTCGCCCGACTGCAACTGGGGGCAGCCCTAACTCGTTCTTTTCCCCTCTGGCGACCCCCTAAGACGGCGTCGGATCCGCCGCCCCGCTTTTCCGCTTTGCCCATCGAACAGGGAATCTGGCTCAACACCGGCGTCAGCAGCAGCCAGTCGTTTTACTCCAATGGGCGCACCCAAAGCTATACTGCCGGCAGCATCGGCCTCGACGCGGTGATCGGGGCTTTTGCGGCCAATACCTTCGACTACACCAACCTGAGGGTGACCTACTCCAACGGTTTTTTGGCCGGAGCCTCGCCGTTTTTGTTTGACCGCATCACCACGCGGGAGCAGCTTGTTTTGGGCTTTTTACAGCAACTGTATGGTCCGTTGCGGGTAGGGGCAGAGACGACGGTGGATCTGCAGTCAGGCCAGCAGGTGGACATCACCTACCGCCTGGGTTACGACCGCCGCACCTATGGATTTAGCTTGCAATACAATCCGGTGCGCCAGTCAGGGGCTCTGGAGCTGCGGGTGGAGGGCCTGAACTGGGAACCCAGCCCAGCTCAGCCAAGGCCGGTGACCGGCTCAAGCCTTGACGAGCCTTGATCTCAGAGTCCTGAGAAAGGAAAAAATCTCGACTACTACTATCTGGAGATTTTCTATAGCAATTGCGACGCTTCGAGAAGGGATCCCCATCTAAATCCACCTCGCCTCCAAAGGGAGTTTTGGAATCGAAACGGTAAGATAAAATACAGAACTCTTCTGGGATCTATTTTTGTCAGTTGGGATCGCCGTATCGAGGGCTACCGCAATGATCCCCAGACGGTGCTAGCGTGGATAATAAGCTGAGCAAGGCAGGCTGGTGAGCTATTATGCAGACCCTCGATGCGATCCCCGCGAAAAAACAAGCAGAGCGAATAACCTGTAGCTACATCAATGCGACCAGCTCAATCCAGGTGGCTCGCATTACCAACATTGAAAACTGGTACTTTGAGCGGGTGGTTTTTCCTGGGCAGCGGCTGCTGTTCGAGGCGGTGCCAGGAGCCAAGCTGGAGATCCATACGGGCATGATGGCCAGCTCCATCTTGACGGATATCATCCCCTGCGAAAAGCTGCGCGTACGAGAAACGGAGCCGCTGACGGTGGTCGCTTAGGTTTCCAGGCCGCAGAGCAGAACCTAGGTCTTGTGGCTTTGCTGCTTCTCCTCTTCCCCTGTCGGAGTAGGGGAAGGCTGGGGTGAGGGGCGAGGCTTGGGCGGCAACGGGATATCGAGGAAGCGGGCGCTCAACCGCACCGGGCTGGTCTCGCGCCGCTGCGGCAGCCACGGGATCCCCAGCCAACGGGCCGTGAGCTCCAGCAAGCCGGGGGGCAACGTCGGCGTAGGGGTGGGCGTTGGCGGCGGCGTGGGATAGAGATCCAAGCGCGGGGGGCGCGGGGTGCTGACCCGGAAAGCATCAGGGGGCGGCTGGGTCAGCGGCACGTTGGGATCCCCGCACCCCAGCAGGCCCAAACCCAGCAGGATGTACAGCGCTGCGGTGCCTCTGCTTCTCATGAACAAGCTGCCGAACATCGACCCACCAGACTATCACTGGGATCCCAGGACTCTGAGGCGGCTTTGCAAATCTGCCTCCAGGGCAGATAGCTCGCGGGCCATGGTTACGTAGCGGTTGGCAGTCAAGTTTTTGGCGACAAACTGTTCCAACAGTTGCTGATCCCGGGCAACCATTTGGTTGAGATACTGAGCTACGGAGGCTTGTGGATTCTCGATTAAAGCTCTGCACACCTGCAGCGCCATTACCAGTTGGGCCCGCACCTGCAAAAAGAGCGACTGGATATACCTCTGCTCGGCCTCACTCAGTTGGCGAAAATCTCGCCAATACTGGCCCCCCTCCAGCGACTGTTGTAGCTCTTGCACCCAGCGGTTGTACTCTTTTACCTTGCGAGCTAAGTCGCTGGCAAACTCCATGATCTTGGGTGAGCTACTGAGGAGATGGGCCTCTTGCCAGCGCTGGCGGATGCGGCGCAGGCTCTGCTGTAGCTCCAGGCTGGCCCACAATAGCCCCAGCAAAACCACCCCCAGCAACAGGACGGCTGCTGCATACAGCAGCCAATAGCCGGGATCCCGCATCCCCAAGAAGATCACCAGAGCAATCACCAACAGGCAGAGGGCCAGCATGCCCCAGAAGCGCAGTTGCTGTTGTTGCAGGCGCAGGTACTCTCCCCTCAGGCCAAAAGCCTCACAGGAAGCCTCCAGATCCGCGTCCATGATCTGGCGAAACTCTTCTGCAGAGATCGGCTCAGCAGTGATCATTGAAGGCCCTCTCAACGCAACCTGGGTGAGCGGACTGAAGTGCAGCTCCTCAGGATTTGCCCTGCCAATTCCGCGCGGCTTCCGTACTCTCCTCCAGCGGCTCCAGCACCTCGCTGGCTGGAACTACCATCAGCCCGTAGCCCCCTTCGCGACAAAAATCAACGATCTCCTGGGTATCAAAGCGCTCGGCCACCGGCTTGGGCAGCCCCTGCTGGGCCAGCCTTTGGGCATATTTTTTCGCCCCGAAGGCGCTCTCAAACGCAATAACAATGTCCTGCCCCCCGATCTGGCGTGTGCAGATCCCCTCTTGGCCATTGGCTTGGTAAAGCAGCACGATGACCTGGGGGGGTAAGTCTTCTGGGCTAGCCCAAGCCAACTCCTTCTCAGCCTGGGATCCGCCGCTGAGCAACACATCCCGTGCCTCGTTGAGCCGCGCCAGTTGCGCCTCCAGCAAGGGTCTTTGCCGTTCGTCCTCCAGCTCCAAGAGGGCGGTACTGAGGGTTTGATATTCTCGCAACCATTTCCTCCGGATCTCCCGTTCGCTGGCATCCGACGGCAGGTTGAGAACTTGGAGGGCCTCGGTGGTGTCCATCGACAGCCTCTGCTCTGATTGAGAGGAACGTAACTGTCCACAGTCTAGACTAACCGCTCTGGGAACCTTGAGAGGGGGACTCTTCCAGGGATCCCCGGCACTGTCAGCCGGTCGTTGGGCAGGAAGCCGAACCGCTGAACAATTCCCCTTGCGCCACGTTCGAGATGCCGCCAGTGGGGTGGGCAGCTATCGCGATCCCTTTTTGTGCCTGGATCTCAGGCGAGCACCTTGGCTAGCCGAGGCCCTTGGCCAACTGGATAGGCAAATCGGTCAGAGCGGCAAAGAATGGTGTGGCACAGCAAGTAGAGGTTGCCTGCCAGCAGCTACTGCAAGTTGTGAAAGAATCGCTGCTCTACCGCTGCGCGGGAGCAAGCTACAGCCTGTTAATTTAAAATAGGGTACAGGTTTTAAGAGGAAGGAGAGAAGGGAATGCCAACCCATTCTTTG